>JALSHF010000150.1 GCA_026982375.1 Emcibacter sp.
CTTGTTAAAAAAGCCCAAAACTGGGCCGGGCTCGAAGGTATGGATCTGGCGACCAAAGTATCCTGTACAGAACCATATGTTTGGGACGAAATGCGCTGGACTTTGGATAATGGCTATCAAAATCAGGCATCACCAAAAACCCATATTGTTGCTGTCGATTACGGCATCAAGCGGAATATATTAAGATGTCTGGCGACGACAGGGGCCAGGATTACCGTCGTACCAGCCACCGCAACAGCGCAAGAAATTCTGGCCTATAAACCAGATGGTATTTTCTTGTCAAATGGCCCGGGTGATCCGGCGGCGACAGGGGAATATGCCATTCCCGTCATTCAAAGCCTGTTAAACAGTGACATTCCCCTGTTTGGAATTTGCCTGGGCTACCAAATGATGGCGCTTGCCATTGGGGCCAAGACCCGTAAAATGCATCAGGGGCACCGGGGGGCCAACCATCCTGTCATGGACTATAACACCGGTAAAGTGGAAATCACCTCGATGAACCACGGTTTTATGGTCGATAAGGACAGCCTGCCAGACACCGCAAAGGTCAGTCATATTTCGCTGTTTGATCAGACACTTTGCGGATTCGAAATAAAAGGCAAGCCCGTCTTCTGCGTCCAACATCACCCCGAAGCCAGCCCCGGCCCACAGGACAGCCACTATCTTTTTGACCGCTTTATGGAAATGATCGAGAAAAATGCCTAAACGTACAGATATAAACTCCATCCTTATTATCGGCGCCGGCCCGATTATTATCGGCCAGGCCTGTGAATTTGACTATTCCGGAACGCAGGCCTGCAAAGCCCTGAAGGAAGAAGGGTATCGCGTGATTTTGGTCAATAGCAACCCTGCGACCATCATGACCGACCCCAATTTGGCGGATGCCACCTATGTGGAACCCATCACCCCCGAATTTGTTGAAAAAATCATCATAAAAGAACGCCCCGATGCGATCCTGCCGACAATGGGCGGGCAAACAGGGCTGAATACAGCCTTGCAGCTCGATAAAAGAGGTGTTCTGGATAAATATAATGTTGAGCTGATCGGGGCCAAGGTTGACGCCATCAATATGGCCGAAGACAGGCTGTTGTTTCGGGATGCCATGGACAGGCTTGGCCTGGGTAGCCCGCGCAGCCGGATCGTCAAAAGTCTGGCAGAAGCCATGGAAGCCCTTGACCATGTGGGATTGCCTGCGGTCATCCGCCCCAGTTTTACCATGGGCGGCACGGGCGGCGGCATTGCGTATAATATAGAAGAATATGAAGACATTATCACAAACGGTATGGATGCATCGCCTGTTGGTGAAGTTCTTATTGATCAATCTCTTTTGGGCTGGAAAGAATATGAAATGGAAGTCGTCCGCGATACGGCCGACAATTGCATCATTATCTGCTCCATTGAAAATTTTGATCCTATGGGCATCCATACCGGTGACAGTATTACCGTTGCGCCCGCCTTAACCCTGACTGATAAAGAATATCAGATCATGCGCAATGCCTCCATCGCCATACTCCGGGAAATTGGTGTGGAAACAGGCGGCTCCAACGTTCAGTTCGCTGTCAACCCAGAGGACGGCGAATTAATTGTCATTGAGATGAATCCCCGGGTCAGCAGATCCTCCGCGCTCGCCTCAAAAGCAACCGGCTTCCCCATTGCGAAAGTGGCCGCCAAGCTCGCGGTTGGCTTCACGCTGGATGAATTACAGAATGATATCACGGGCGCAACCCCTGTATCATTTGAACCAACCATAGATTATGTGGTCACCAAGATACCCCGCTTTACTTTTGAAAAATTCCCCGGCACAAAGCCCACATTGACAACCGCGATGAAATCCGTGGGCGAAGCCATGGCCATTGGCCGGAATTTTGCGGAATCCCTGCAAAAAGCCCTGCGCTCCATGGAAACCGGCCTGACCGGGTTAAATGAAGTTGATATCCCGGGCTATGACCCCGAAAACGGCGACATAAACGCCATTCGGGCCGCTCTGGCCAGCCCGACAGATGATCGTCTGCTGGTTATGGCGCAGGCCCTGCGCCTTGGCATATCCCCTGCTGAAATTCACGCCATTGCCAAATATGACCCCTGGTTCATTGATCAGGTCAAGGTCATTACCGATTCAGAAATGGCCATTAAAGCCAATGGCTTGCCCCATAACCGCCATGAATTGAGCCGTTTGAAAGAAATCGGCTTTTCAGACGCCCGCCTTGCGGAGCTCATTGGTAAAAAAGAAAAATATGTCAGTGAC
>JALSHF010000151.1 GCA_026982375.1 Emcibacter sp.
CGACCATATATATCTGGGCGAAGTGGTCTGCGGCAAAAGAATGGCCGGGAAAAACTATCTGCCCGAAGTGATCGATCGACTGGAAAGAGCCGGGAAAAAGGTGATTTTATCCAGCCTGATGCTGGTTCTGGATGACCGGGATATGACGGCAACGCGCGATATCACCGCCATGGCAAAAGATTATTTGATTGAGGGCAACGACCTGTCTGCAATAAGCCTGTTGCAAGGTCAGGATCACGCCATCGGCCCTTTCATCAATATCTATAATGAAGCCAGCTTAAAATATTACGAGGATCACGGGGCAATAAGGATTTCTCTACCGCCGGAGCTGCCCGCAACCTCACTTCGCGCCCTTGCCAAAGTTGCTAAAGCAGAACTGGAGGTGCAGATTTTTGGGCGTCTGCCCTTGGCCATTTCTGCCCGCTGCTATCATGCCCGCGCCCATAAAATCCATAAAGACGGCTGTCAGTATGTTTGCGAAAAAGACCCGGATGGCTTGACCGTGGATACCATGGAGGGGCAGCGGTTTCTGGCCATTAATGGCTTGCAGACCCTGTCTTATACCTATTGCAACCTTATGGCCGAACTGCCGGAGCTGAGCGCCATGGGCATTCAAAATTTTCGCCTGTCGCCACATGATGTGAATATGGTGAAAGTCAGCCAGTTAACCCGGGACTTTCTTGATGAAAAAATCACATTAAGCCAGGCAAACCACCTGCTTGAAGCGGAAATGATTGCGCCCTGCTTTTCCAATGGCTATTATCATAATGTTGCTGGCTTGAAACAAATCAGCATTTAGATATACACAAAATTTATTATAGGATTTCTAATATTATGGCATCTTACGCACAGCTTCTTGAAGGTTATAAAGTCTTCAGGGCCCAATATCTATCACAGGAAAATTCCGATTGGCTGAGTGAAGCCAAGGACGGCCAAAGCCCCAAAGTCATGATCATCGCCTGTAGTGACAGCCGCGTTAATCCGGCACTCATCACCAGAGCCAGCCTCGGCGATATTTTTGTCGTGAATAATGTGGCCAATCTGGTGCCGCCCTATCATGAAACCGGCAACACCCATCACAGCACAAGTGCCGCCATTGAATTTGCCGTTATTCATTTGAAAGTTGAACATATCGTCATTATGGGCCATAGCGGCTGCGGCGGTATTCGCGCGCTTATGGCCGATCACGATAACCCAAAGCCGGAAAATCCCAAGCCAGCCAAACATTACAGCTTCATCCGGCCCTGGATGCAGATTGTTGATGACGCCGCCGTCTTCACAGATCAGGAAAAAGCCGCCGACATCGAAAGCCGCGCCAAAATATGCGAGCAACGCGCGAGCCTGATATCCCTCAAGAATCTTGCCACTTTCCCCTGGGTCAAAGAAGCCATGACGCAGGATCGCCTTAAAATCCATGCCTGGCATTATGACATCGGCGAAGGTCTTTTGCTGGAATATAACGAAACATCAGAAAAATTTGAAGAATTGACATAAATAAACCATATGCTCATAAAAAAGGGAGGCTTCTGCCTCCCTTTTTTAATATAGTTTATTTAATATGTTTATGCCGCCAGACCAACAATCTTGGCTTTGGACATCAAGACATCAAGATAGGCGTGGAAGGCGGCGTGATAGGCTCTGTCTTCCAGATATTGCGAAATATGCGGCTCGACCAATTCATAGGCCAGAATTTTATCCGTCTTCTTATCCAGAAAACTGTCCTTATGCTGTTCATAAAAACGCCGGCAAGTTTCAGAATCAGCTTCCGGTGTGGTGATGACCTCATCCAAAAGCCGGATTATGACGGCCTCACCCTGTTCTTCTTCCAGAGCGGCGATATCTTTAAAGCTGATAAGTTCCCGCTCTGCCGCATCCTCAAGCAACAATTGCCGAACCACCAACGCCCGGGCGGCCTCTAGCCGCGCTGCATCCACGTCAGGCGCGGGGTGATTGATCATTTCTGCGTGAACTTCCTCGTCGGAGATTTCACAATTATTGACAAATACCGGCATGACTACTCCTTTCAATATCCTCGGCCACGTTTGCGGACAATCTGATAGCCCCTGCGGAAAATATATTTCACGGGAACGCTTAACATATGCACAAGGCGGGTGAAAGGAAAGACCAGGAATATGGTCAGTCCAAGCAATAGATGTGCCTTGAAAACCCATGGCTCATTGACAATAAAATCA
>JALSHF010000152.1 GCA_026982375.1 Emcibacter sp.
TTTCGTCGGATTGAGCCAGATTGCACTTTGATAAACGTCCAGCACACGTTTCATCCAGACTTCGCCGCTTTCCTCATTCCAATGTTCGACGCTGCCGCCGGGATAAACAATTTCATAGGGGGACATCGAGGCATCGCCGACAAAGATCACCTTATAGTCATGGGGATATTTATGGAGAATATCATAGGTATCAAAGCGGTTTTGATGCCGCCGGCTGTTATCCTGCCATACGCCTTCATAGAGGCAATTATGAAAATAAAAATATTCCATATGCTTGAATTCGCTGCGGGCGGCGGAAAATAATTCTTCGCATAATTTGATATGAGGGTCCATAGAGCCGCCGATGTCAAAGAATATGAGGACTTTAATGGCATTATGCCGTTCGGGCACCATCTTTATATCAAGGTAACCCTGCTTGGCCGTGGAACGGATGGTGTCATCAAGATCCAGCTCCTCTGCGGCACCTTGGCGGGCGAAATTACGCAGACGTTTCAGGGCAACCTTGATATTTCGCGTCCCAAGTTCAACATTGTCATCAAGGTTCCTGAATTCTCTTTTGTCCCAGACTTTTACGGCCCGGCGGTGGCGACTTTCTTTTTGACCGATACGAACGCCTTCCGGGTTATAGCCGTAGGCGCCAAAGGGCGATGTGCCGGCAGTGCCAATCCATTTGCTGCCGCCCTGATGCCGGCTGTCCTGTTCTTCAAGGCGTTTTTTCAAGGTTTCCATCAACTTGTCCCAATCACCCATGGCGTCTATTTTTGCCATTTCTTCGGGGCTGAGGAACTTTTCGGCCATTTTGCGCAGCCAGTCTTCGGGGATTTCCGCCGCCAGGTCTTGGGCTTCCGGCGCGTCCAGCCCCTTAAAGCAATGACCAAAAATCTGATCAAATTTATCCAGATTGCTTTCGTTCTTAACCAAAGTCGCCCGGCTTAAATAATAAAAATCTTCGAGGGAATGATTGGCGATGCCTGCCTGCATGCCTTCCATCAAGGTCAGATATTCCCGCAATGATACGGGAACGCCATGATCACGAAGATTGAGGAAAAAATTTGTAAACATTGCTTTACCGGTTCTCGCGGCGGTTCATAAAGGCCAGCCGCTCCAGCATATGGACATCCTGTTCATTCTTCAGAAGCGCGCCATGCAGGGGCGGGATGAGTTTTTTCGGATCGCGGCTTTTCAAAACATCTGCGGGCATATCTTCCACCATCAAGAGTTTCAGCCAGTCAAGAAGTTCCGACGTGGAGGGTTTTTTCTTCAAGCCCGGAACATCACGGACATCATAAAATAAATTCAGGGCTTCGCGCACAAGGATATTCTGAATGTCCGGGAAATGAACATTAATAATATCTATCATGGTTTCTTTGTCAGGAAATTTAATATAATGGAAAAAACACCGCCGCAGAAAAGCATCCGGCAGGTCTTTCTCATTATTGCTGGTGATGATCACCAGCGGGCGGTTGACGGCTTTGATCGTCTCGCCCGTCTCATAGACATTAAATTCCATACGATCCAATTCCTGAAGCAGGTCATTGGGAAATTCAATATCGGCCTTGTCAACTTCATCAATGAGCAAAATAGGACTTTCATCTGCGGTGAAGGCCTCCCATAATTTGCCTTTGTTAATGTAGTTTTTAATGTCGTGAACTTTTTCATCGCCCAATTGGCTGTCCCGCAGCCGCGATACCGCATCATATTCATACAGGCCTTGCTGGGCCTTGGTCGTTGATTTGATATGCCACTCCAAAAGATCTTTATTCATCGCCCTTGCCACTTCATGGGCAAGAACCGTCTTTCCTGTTCCCGGCTCACCCTTTATCAGAAGGGGGCGTTGCAACGTGACGGCCGCATTCACCGCAATCATTAAATCCGGCGTTGCCACATAAGTATCTGTACCCGTAAATTTCATAATCAAACATCCGTTTTATTTCTATGGCTATAAACTATATTCACAGGCGGTAAAGGTCAAAGCCTAATTTTTCTGTAACTCGCCTATTTTTTTTGAAGCTCGTCTAATTTCTTTGAAACCCAGGGGGAAAATTTTTCCTTAACAAATAAGGGCATGAATTCTGTCCATTTCAAGGTCGCGGGTTTGATGGTCATATTATAGGTTGGAAAAATGGGGTTGCCGTTCTTTATGCCAAAATTCCACCAGCCGGTGGTGTTATATAAAAC
>JALSHF010000153.1 GCA_026982375.1 Emcibacter sp.
TCATTAAAAGGGGTCGTGGATTCAGGCTGATTATTCTGAACCTGTTTGGCGGGTTTCTGATAACTGTCAGCGTTCAGTGATAACAGCCGTTCGAGAATATCCGGCTGATCGGCAAATTTATTGAGAAGCCTGTTGGCATTCTGGTGCATTTCCTGCGCAAGCTTCTTTTCATCCTCTGGACTATCCAGATCAAAGACATGTTTGCGCCCCAACGCATCAAAGGTTTCAATATAACGCATTATATTTCCATGGTTTTGGCATGAACCGCCAGATAGAAATTTTATAAAGCACTGTACTGTTCTAAAAGAAAGATCAGTATTAGACATATTCTTTAGGGTGTCAAATCCTCTCTGGCAGTCAACCCAGAAGGAAAGTGACGATTTTTTCGCTCGAAATTTATCTGTAGTTCGCAGGGATTTACGCAATTCACGCTTGCCGTTGAATTGCGCGCGCAGGGAAAGGGGAATAATAACACGCCCGTACCACATATTATTATGGCGATTACGGATTAAAAACTGGCCTATTGCCATGACACTGTCTCGCATAATCATATGCCCGAACGCTTGCTTGTCATTGTCTGTGGCACACAAAGTGAACGGGGCATAAATCAGCCCGAACGATTGTGCGTCAATTGTCTGTGGCACACAAAGTGAACGGGGCATAAATCTCAGCCCGAACGATTGTGCGTCATGGTCATGACGAACAGAGTGAACGGCGCATATGGTGTATCACCAAAGTGTACCACCTTGGCACCATAATGTTCTGCGAGCTATTAACGCGCTGATAAATAACGAGTTTTAAGAAGTGTGGTGCCCGGGGGCGGATTTGAACCACCGACACGCGGATTTTCAGTCCGCTGCTCTACCCCTGAGCTACCCGGGCATAATGGGTCATATAGAGGGGGCCACCTAAGTGGGTGGATGGGTTATAGAAAAAAACGCATGACCTGTCCAGCACTCGTTTTAAAAAAATGCATCGCTGGTAAGAACGGCAGTTTTCCGGCCGTTATCAAAGGTTTAATATGTTTCATCCGGTTCGGTTTCCGGGACGTCTTCTTTCTCTCCGGGAATCACGTAGCTGCCTTTAAGCCAGCGGCCCAAATCCACATCGGCGCAGCGTGGGGAACAAAAAGGATGATGCTTTGACGAGGCGGCGTTTTTATCACATATTGGGCACAGATTATTATTGTTGGCGGCTTTCATGAATTACGTCCCTTTAATTTCGAGCTTGCTGCCGGTGCGGCGGGTGAATCTATTTAACAGCTGCGGCTGAGCCATAATCCAGTCGCGAACAGCTGGCGCGGCCTTTATGGATAGCGGAACGCCCGGTTTGGCGGCGGCATCCAGCGCGGATCGACGTAAAAGGGCAAGGGCCGCTGTTTCAACCGTGGCAACGGGTGATGTCTCTGACAACATTTGCCGGCTCAAGGAGCGGTGGCTGCTTTTTCGGGTTAATTCAAGCAGGCCGAAGGCGGACATATTGCTGCGCTGGATTTGCGCCGGGTCTTTGAGTATCAGATTATCAACGATGCCGAGCAGGTTGCTGATATCTGATTTTGTGGGCGTTTTATGGCTGACATCCTTTTGACCGGACATATTGATAAAATCAATGATGATCAGGCCGCTTAAGCCGCGCAGCCGTATTTGCCGGAAAATCTCCCGCGCCGCGCCGGAATTAACGGAAAAACGTTGTTTTTGCGGGTCAGTATGCACTTTTGCATTGCCCATATTGACATCAATGACGACCATTGCCTCGGTCTGTTCAATGGTGATCCATGCCCCGGAAGCCAGCGGAATTTTTTTCTCGAAAATCTGGTCCAGATCTTCCTCAACAGAGAAATCTTCAAATAACGGGCCTTGATGCCGCTGCATGCGGCCCAGCAGCTCCGGGGCAAATTCCCTGGCCCAGGACTGGGCAACTTTAAGCGCGGAGGGTTGGTCAAATATAATGCGGTCATGTTTGCTGCTGCCATATTCCCGTAATATTTGCCGCAGGCTGTCCGGCGTCTGGGACAAGAGGAAGGGGACTTTCTTCTTGTCCCGGTTCGCCGCGGCGTCCCGCCAGTGGCGGATCAGATGTTCGGCGGTTTTTTTTAAATCTTCGAGGGGAATATATTCGGCTTCGGTGCGCAGGGTAAGCCCCATGCCGTGCAAATTCAGACCATTGCCAAATTTTTTTAATTCTTCTCTGCGGGCCGGGTCTTTAATTCGGCTGGAGACAAAGGCTCCCTCGCGGAAGGGGTGCAATATGAGCGCTGAACTGACGACTTCAATGCGGCAGGTGAGCTTGACGGATTTATCGCCGACGGCATCTGCCGTGACCTGAGTGATAATTTTCTGACCTTCATGGAGCAGGCTGGTCAGGTCGGCTGGTTTCTTGCCCGCACGTTTGGGTAAAAGCTTGAGCGGAAGAAACCCCGTTATGCCATTGCCCAGATCAACAAAAGCCGCCTGAAATTCCTGGCTTAAGGAGGTTACCCGCCCATAATATATGGCCCCCATAAGGCTCTGGTCATTATCCCGGAACAGGCGGATTTCAACGGGCTTGCCATTTTCCATATGGGCAAGGCGGGTTTCACCAATGGCAGAATTGATCAGAATATCAGAAGACATAGCCGTTTCCCTGCAGCATATTTGTGGTTTCAAAAAGAGGCAGGCCAACAACATTGCTATAGGAGCCATTGAGGGATTTGATAAAGCGCGCGGCGTGCCCTTGTATGGCATAAGCGCCGGCCTTTCCCTGCCATTCATCATGGGCAAGGTAAGTTTCAATATCCTGGGCAGACAGACGTTTAAACGCCACGCTGGTCACGGCAACGCGGGAATATTGATGGCCGCCCGGGGTGATGAGGGAAATGCCGCTATAGACTTTATGACGGCGTCCAGAAAGCAGCTTTAAGAATTTCCGGGCTTCTTCAGGGTCCTTGGCCTTTTCCAATATGCGTTTTCCCAATGCCACCACGGTATCAGCGGCAAGAATAAAACAGTCGGGATGGTCTTTTCGGATGATTGCGGCCTTGGCAGAGGCCAGTCGCCTGGCCAGCGCGCGCGGGCTTTCTTGTGGCTCTGGCGTTTCATCAATATCTGCGGCGATTATGTGATCCGGCGTAAGGCCAATCTGCGCCAGAAGCTCTTTCCTGCGGGGGGAGGCAGAGGCCAAAATCAGCTTGTTTTTATTTTCTTTAATGGAGGTCATAGATACAGGGTAACCGATCCGGGCCGGATTTGTGAAGCCACAATCGCTCTATGAAATATTTTCTGGATAATAGTATAACAGGAAGAGGCCCGCACTTATTTAAAGCGATAAGTAATGCGGCCTTTGGAGAGGTCGTAGGGCGTCATTTCGACCAATACATCATCACCAACCAATACGCGGATGCGGTTTTTCCGCATTTTCCCGGCGGTATGACCAAGGATTTCATGATCATTCTCAAGTTTCACGCGGAACATGGCGTTGGGCAGTAATTCAGTTACGACGCCGCGCATTTCCAATAGTTCTTCTTTCGCCATAATGGCTCCTCATTAAACATCTTTGAGCTGATAAATAGCTGAAACTGAAGATTTTTCAAGACATTTTTCTTGATTGGGGGAAAAAAATGGCGGTTTTAATAGTTCATCCATATAGGTTGAGTAAGGAAACAGCTGTTACGTATTTTTCTGGCACCGTCCTTGTCTTCTCGTAATATGCCTTAAGAGGCAGAGCCCCAAGGCGAATAAAGCCAGGGACGCCGGGGCCGGAATCCCTAAACTCTTAACCTGAGGGACGATTGCCTGCACAATCACATTGTCAAATTGCAGCCAATTTCCTGTTGTTTCCACCCAAGAGACTTGCGTAAGGCCCAGCCAATTGAATGTGAATGTTTCGAGGCCGAAAATGAGTTGCAGTGCAATAGTCTGTGATATTGTACCGCCCGTCGCGTATGTCCCGATGAGTTGAATATTCTGGGAGGTCAGAAAATTAAAATAATCTGCAAAATCAATGGAAATCAAATCAAAGGCGTTGCCGTTAATATTGGTAAGGGTTGTGGTGGATTTCGGGGCATTATGCGCGAAGGTTACGCCTCCGGGGTCGGCATTATACGGGCTGCCCGGGTCTCTGTGAAGAATGCAAAGGGGCTGATTCTGGCAATCATTAAAAAAGTTGAACCCTTTTGAATCAAGAGAATTACCGCTATAGGGCTGGCTGATTTCTTCGAAATCAATCACAACAGCATTGGCGGGAAGACTGATCATATTCAGGCCGAATAAAGCCATAATGACGGTAAAGTACTTTTTAAAATCACGCATACTCATTTTTACTCAATTGTTATAGTTCAGGACGCTCGTATATTTATATAAGTTAAACAATATTAAAAGATTAATTTTCTTGGTTATATACATAGTTTTTCTAGACTGTTGGGAAATAATCAGAGGTAAAATGTTTTTTTATATTTTGGCTGAGCATATCGCGTGTCTGGCGAAAAGCGGCCATGATATTTTCGCGGTTACCGGCAACCGCCGTGGGGTCAAGGGTTGGCCAATATATGACCTGACAATCCAGCGTACGGGTAAGGTCAATAGCTTTATGCTGCGCTTGTGGGCTTAAAGTCACGACAAGGTCGAAAGAGCTGTCCATCAAATCTTCAAATTTTTTAGGTTTATGGCGGGATATGTCAATGCCTTCTTCTTCCATGACGGCGATCGCAAAGGGGTTGGCCCCGCTTTCTTCGGGCCTTATGCCGACGCTTTCCACATAAATTTTGCGGCCACAGTAAAATTTGGTCAGGCCTTCTGCCATGGGCGATCGTACCGCATTGAAGTTACAGATAAACAAGATACTGGCCGGCATTTCAAGGCGGTTTGCGGCGGCCTTGTCGTCAAAGGGGCCTGCAACAGCATGTTGGGGTGAGATGACAATATCTGCCATAGGGTTACCTAATCTGCAGAACGCAAATCAGGGTGAACAGGCGGCGCGCGGTGGGAAAATCCATTTTAACCTTCTCACCAAGCCTTTCCAGCAGAATTTCGGATCCTTCATCATGCAGTCCGCGCCGGGCCATATCAATGGTTTCAATTTGTCGGGGACTCGCGCTCTTGATAGCGGCAAAATAGCTGTCGCAGATTTGAAAATATTCTTTAATGGTCTTTCTGAGTAAGGTCAGTGGCAAAATGATGATGGAGAGCTTGTCATCCATTACCCTGTCATGATCCGCATATATATCCATGGCCAGCCGGCTTTCTTCCATTCTGAGAATGACCCGGAAAGGTCCCGCGTAATCATTGGGCAGATTTTCCAGGGGCTGATAAATATTATCTTCCAGCAGATCAAAGATAGCGACGCGGCGTTCATGGTCGATATCCGCATTACGGCGAATGATGGATTTCTCATCCAGTTCGATATGGCAGATACGATAATTACTGCCCGTCATTATTCTGTGTCCTATTCCTTATTCGTGATCCGGATACCGATGGAGCTTGCGTGGGCTTGCAGGCCCTCTTCTTCGGCGAGGATTATTGCTGCGGGGCCAATTTCTGTCAGGCTTTCCCGTGTGCATTCTATCAGTGTATTCCTTTTCATAAAATTAAGAACGCTTAATCCCGATGAAAAACGTGCGCTGCGGCCTGTTGGCAGCACGTGGTTTGGACCGGCAACATAATCCCCAATAGCCTCCGGCGTATAACGGCCCAGAAATATTGACCCGGCATTGGTGATGCGGTCGGCATAGGCACGCGGCTTTTCAATGGCAAGCTCCAGATGTTCCGGCGCCAGTTTATTTATTAAGGGGATCGCCGCGTCAAGATTATCCACCAATATTACGGCCCCATGATCATGCCAGCTTTTGCGGGCAATATCCGCGCGGGGAAGTTTGGCCAGATGTTCATCCACGGCATCACATGTGGCCTGTGCAAAGGCCCTGTCATCGGTGATCAGAATAGACTGGGCCATTTCGTCATGTTCTGCCTGTGACAGAATATCCATGGCAATCCAGCGCGGATCATTCAAGTTATCGGCGACCACCAGAATTTCTGATGGCCCGGCAATCATGTCAATACCGACGGTGCCAAAAACTTCGCGTTTCGCGGCGGCCACATAGGCATTCCCCGGCCCCGCGATAACATCAACAGGGGGAATTGTTTCTGTGCCGTAAGCCAAGGCCGCCACGGCCTGTGCGCCGCCGACCTTGTATATTTCTGTGATGCCGGCGAGCTCTGCTGCGGCGAGTACAAGGGGGTTTAAATGGCCATTTGGTGCCGGAACCACCATGACAATGCGATCAACGCCGGCGCATTTGGCCGGTATGGCATTCATGAGAACAGACGAGGGATAGGCCGCCTTGCCGCCCGGCACATAAATTCCTGCGGCAGATACCGCTGTCCAGCGCGCCGTTAAGGTGACGCCTGCCGCATCCGTATAGTCATCGTCTTGCGGGATATGGCGGCGGTGGAAACTGTCAATTCGCGTGGCCGCAAGTTTCAGCGCATCCAGTGTGTCTTGGGCGCAGCGTGATTTTGCCCGGGCAATTTCCTTTTCACTGACCCGCAGCGTTTTGGCCGAAAGGTCAATGTTATCAAATTTCTTTCCATAATCAAATAACGCCTCGTCTCCGCGTTCTTTTACCTCTTTCAATATGGCGCGAACAACATCGGAAACATCCCCGTCGCTGTCTCTGCGGGCGGCAAGGAATGTCTCAAAATCCTGATCAAATCCACTGTCTTGGGCGTTTAAAGTCGTCACCATGAGGTCATCACCTGAAATCATTTTAAATCGTTGCGGGCCCCGATATCGTGCAATATCCGGCTGATTTCTTCATTGCGTGTTTTAAAGGCTGTTCGATTAACAATGAAGCGTGAGGTAATATCAATGATCTTCTCAATCTCTGCCAGCCCGTTGGCTTTGAGGGTATCACCCGTACTGACCAGATCCACGATGCGCCGGCACAGGCCAAGGCTCGGGGCCAGTTCCATGGCGCCGTTGAGCTTGATGCATTCGGCCTGCACCCCGCGTTTGGCAAAATGCTTGCGGGTCAGGTTGGGATATTTTGTGGCGACGCGAACATGGCTCCAGCGGCTGGGGTCGTCATTGATACTTAAGGATGTTAATTCAGCCACCGATAAGCGGCAATGGCCAATATTCAGATCAAGAGGCGCATATATTTCCGGATAATCAAATTCAAGCAGGACATCATTGCCCGCCACCCCAAGATGCGCGGCGCCAAAAGCAACGAAGGTTGCCACATCAAAGCTGCGAACCCGAATAATTTTAAGCATCGGATCATTGGTATCGAACGTCAGCTTGCGGGATTTAGGATTGTCAAAATCTGCCTCTGGAATAATCCCGGCGGCTTTTATGATGGGCATAACCTCTTCAAGGATACGGCCTTTGGGCAGCGCCAATACCATAGGTTCCGGGGCGGGTTGCTGATCGGATTCTGGACCGGATTCTGGGCCGGATGCTGGCGAGGTCACCTTTACGTCACTCCTGAAATTCACTAAATTCACTTCGTTGTACGAAATTGTATGTCAACTATCCAGCATAGATTTGATGTTTTAGCTATTTTCACCTTGTATGGCATCAAGTATGTCATGTTTGGGGTGACATTTCGCGGGCCATGGCGCGCCAATATCCTGCATATGAGCGGAAATTATTTCGCATTCCAGCCTGATAATGCCCTCACCGGAAAATATAAAATCCACATGGAAAGTTTCCGTTTCCGTTTCATATGTTTCGATGGATAAGAGTTCCAGCGGCTTGTCTTTCGCTGTCATGGCGATATTTTGGCTATTGATTTTCAGAACATCATCAAAATGAAGGCCCGTACGAATACGGCAGCAGGCCATGCTCACATTCTGGCCTTCCCGCAAAAGAGCGTCACCGGTTTCCGGACATCTGTTTTCCCAGACATAGCGGTTCAGCATCATGACAAATCTTCGGCCTTTATGTTGGTAAGTGATGTCCCCCATCATCGTGATCGCATCCTGAAGATAGGCGGATAAAATGGTGATGTCGGTGCAGTCTTCTGCTCTGAGTTTCAGCTTTCCCAATGGTTGTCCCTCTATAGGTTTAAATGCCATCCGCTTTCTGGCGGGATATTTTTGCACCGCAAGAACTTAACTTTTGTACCAGACGTTCATAGCCCCGGTCCAGATGATAAATCCGGTTAACTTCTGTCGTGCCTTCTGCGGCAAGGCCGGCGAGCACCAGTGACATGGATGCCCGAAGGTCTGTGGCCATCACAGGTGCGCCCAAAAGCCGCTTGATGCCTCTGACCGTTGCGGTGGCACCATTGACGGTTATATCTGCCCCCATACGGCATAATTCAGGCACATGCATGAAACGATTTTCAAAGATGGTTTCCGTAATGACCGATGCGCCGTCACACAGGGTCATCATGGCCATAAGCTGCGCTTGCATGTCCGTTGGAAATCCGGGATAAGGCTGGGTTACCGCATTGATACCAATGATATTATCTGAATCCAGATGCGTGATCAGCCCGTGATCTGTTTCGGTAAATTTAATGCCGGCCTGTTCGAGAATTCCAAGGGTTCCCGTCATGACCAAAGGCAGTTTTTGGCCGATAAGTTCCAATTCTCCGCCGGTCATCGCGGCGGCGATCGCATAGCTTCCGGCTTCGATTCTGTCCGGCATGACGGTATATTCTGCGCCGTGAAGCTCTGGAACGCCAATGACTTCCAGGCGGGATGAGCCAATGCCTGAAATTTTTGCCCCCATGGCCAGCAGGCAATGGGCGAGGTCAGAAATTTCAGGCTCCTGCGCCGCATTCTCGATAACCGTCGTGCCATCCGCAAGGCAGGCGGCCATCAGAATATTCTCTGTTGCCCCCACAGAAACCGTTGGAAAATGAACGATGCCGCCGGTAAGTTTGCCGCTGGCCCGCACATAACCGTCTTTTAGTTCAACAACGGCGCCAATATCTTCAAAGGCTTTTAAATGTAAATCAATGGGACGATTGCCAATGGCACAACCGCCGGGCAGAGAGACTATCGCTTCGCCTTCCCGGGCGAGCAGAGGGCCAAGCACTAAAATCGACGCGCGCATTTTGCGTACCATCTCATAAGGTGCCGTGGTACTGGAAATGCTGTCCGTGACGATATTCGCGGTTTGACCGCTGCCGATATCCCAGCCTTCTTCGCTGTAATTGATCACACTGCCAAGTTCACAGAGCAGATTGGCCAAGGTTTTAATATCCGCCAGATGGGGCAGGTTATGAAGGGTCAAGCCGCCGCGTGTCAGCAGGCCCGCGCACATAAGCGGCAAGGCAGAATTTTTGGCCCCGCTAATGGGCAGTTGGCCCTGTAATCTGTGGCCACCTTCAATGACAATTTTTTCCATATATAAATAGTTTCTTTAATTACGGTATTTTCGGGTTATAATTTTGGCAAGGTGACGCCGGTTTGGCCCATATATTTTCCGGATCTGGCATTATAGGGCACTTCGCACGGTTCGTTCCCCTCAAAAAACAGAAATTGGCAGGCTCCTTCGTTGGCATAAATCTTGGCGGGCAGGGGCGTTGTATTGGAAAATTCCAATGTCACATGCCCTTCCCAGCCCGGCTCAAGCGGCGTGACATTAACAATAATGCCGCAGCGGGCATAAGTTGATTTTCCTAGGCAAATAACCAGAACATTCTCCGGAATGCGGAAATATTCTACCGTCCGTGCCAAAGCGAAGGAGTTGGGCGGAATGATACAGGTATCGCCGGGCCGGTCGACAAAACTTGCCGGAGAAAAGTTTTTGGGATCAACGGTGACTGAATCCACATTGGTGAATATCTTGAATTCACTGGAAACGCGGGCATCATAACCATAAGACGACAAACCATAAGAGATAACGCCGTCCCGCTTTTGACGATCTTCAAAAGGTTCAATCATTTTTTCATTCAAGGCTTTTTCTCTAATCCATTTATCCGACATAATCGCCATATGATTTCAGGTCCTCTTTAAACTTGGTTTTTTATCTATGTTTTTGTAACCCAGAATGCTGATGTCCACAAGTCCATAGGGCACGCAAATTTTATTCTTCTTTATGACCCATGGTGATATCTTTGGATGTGCCGGTTTCTTTTGATGCCGAGGGGGGATGCTGCTTGCGGCGCTTTAAATTATGACGCAAGGCCTGAGCCAATCGTTCCTGTTTATTTTTTTTCTTCTCATCTTTATTCATGTTGTTGGTTCCGTGGTTGCATATTTATTTATATTCTTATAGCGCATTTAGGACAATTTAAGGGCATTTTTCCGGAATCACAGATATTTCTGGAATAGGGCTTGCGCCATGTCAAAAGCTGTGGCATCTTCCGCGCCATTCTGACAGAGGATTAATCCCCTGTTTGGCCTATCCTTTAAGGGCCGCTGTAGCTCAGTGGTAGAGCGCGTCATTGGTAATGACGAGGTCGGAAGTTCAATTCTTCCCAGCGGCACCATTTTACATTTTAACTATATATAACAGTGTGTTATGAAATATATATGTTTGTTGTTATCGTTGGTACTACAAAAAGGTACTACAAAAAATGCAACAAATTCGTTACTTATTTCGAAATAATTTCGGTACTTATTACTTCAGATACTCTCTACCAAGCTGGTATATTCTACGATTTCCCAAAGCTCAAAAATGGATATATATCTCTTTAATGACAAAAGATTTTAATTTGGCTAAACTTCACGTTCAATCTCTTTCATTACTTACACAAAAAACATTAAACCGAATTAAAAATACGAAATTCTTAGAACCTATGGATAAAGAAAAAAATATACAGTCAATAATTCGTAATTATAGAAATTATATAGTTACTGCTGAAAGAGGTGGTCCCACTTTGTTGGACAGATTTGCGGCGATGCTAAGCTTTGTTATGTTGTTTAATGTTATGCCGCTTTTTTCCTTATGTCAGGGCCATGGCCCTGATTTTCGATTTTCTGAGTATAGACCTCATCGGGAGTTTGTCCATTAAATGTAGAATGGGGCCGGGTTTGGTTATAATGGACCAGCCAGGCTCCAATATTCTGCCGGGCCTGCAGGCCATTATCAAAGGCGTTAAGATATACACATTCATATTTCAAACTGCGCCACAATCGCTCAATGAACACATTGTCCATCCATCTGCCCTTGCCGTCCATGGAGATTTTAATGCCTCTGTCCTTCAGCGCAGAGGTAAAATCAAAGGAGGTAAATTGTGATCCCTGATCCGTGTTGAATATCTCCGGCTGGCCATGACGGCTGAAAGCCTCTTCGAGGGCCTCCAGACAAAAACTCACGTCCATGCTGTTGGACAGACGCCAGCTCAGCACTCTGCGGCTGTACCACATTATATCTCTGGCCAATAATCGCCACCAGATAGAGAAATCCCCGTTTGATGGGGATATAGGTGATGTCCGTACACCAGACCTGATTGGGTCTGGTAACAACAAGATTCCTCAAAAGATAGGGGTATATCTTATGCTCCGGATGGGGCACGCTGGTGCGAGGCTCCTGATAAATCGCCCGTAAGCCCATGATCCGCATCAAACGGCGGATACGGTGACGGCCAACGCTATATCCCTGCCTTCGTAAATGCCGCGCCATCTGACGAGAGCCGTAATAGGGCGTCAGGAGAAACTGTTCGTCAATCAGACGCATCAAGGCCAGATTCAGCAGACTTTCACCTTTCAGATTATAATACCAGCTCGACCGGCTGATCGACAACAGGCGGCATTGCACGGTGATGCTCAGATTAATATTGGCGGCCACTACCATTTCTTTCCGCCGCCCCCAAATTTATATGGGGATCAAGCGGCTGGAGGCTTCGGACAAAAAATCACGTTCCACCGTCAATTGACCGATCTTGGCATGAAGGTCTTTTACTTCCAGGGCATGATTATTCTGCTGCACATCCAGCTTGCCGGAAAAACCAGCCTCCATGGAAGCCAGTGCTTCCCGTTTCCAGCGGCCAATAACCGTCGAATGCACCCCAAATTGAGAAGCCAGCTCCGATACCGGGCGGTCGTCCCGAAGCGCGGCGACAACCACTTTCGTTTTAAAAGAGGCCGGATAATTTTTGCGTGTTCTACTCATTCATATGATCCTTTCTTGATCAAAATAAAAGCTTAACACACTGTCCTATTTTCTGGGACCACCTCTGTATGATCCCCTGGTTGATGGAGAGGATGTCCTGTTGTGCGATAAGGCGTGCGCGGCGGGTGGTGATATCGCCGAAACGGCCAATTGTCCGGCGGATTATTCTGATACGTTTGCCATCTTTCCGCAGGTCTGCCTGAATGGCAAAGCTTTTGGTTCTTTTTCCGATGATAATGAAGAAGCCGCCAATCCGGGAATCGCGTACTTCACATTGATGCCGCCCTTTTTTCTTTAAAAGAACAGCGGCTTCCATGTTTTTAATGGAATTATCTGACAGTCTGAGATGCAAAACCACACTCCCGTGTTTTTATAAGGCTAAAAAATTGACCTTTAAAAACAGCAATTATGTAGGTTTTATGTAGGTTCTCTCAAGGTATGTAAGGGGACACTTGTTATTGCAGTAACGGGATATGGGGGGATTATGTGGGATGTGGTGGGATGTTGTTGGATTTAAAGGGGTTTTTAGGGATTGTTTAAATCAAAGAAAAAATTTTGGTTTTTGCAGTAGATGTTGATATCAGGGTTTTGCGTCACTTGAAATTGCAGTAAAAAGCCGCGCCCCAAAAAGCGTTTGAAATAGTTCCCCAAACAGTAATCTCAAAAGCGCGACTTTTCTTTGTATAATTACCTTCCCAGATATTTCAGCTTATTTATCTGCCATAAAACCCGGTGGGCAAAGCTGCTTTTAATTAACAACATTTTAATTGCACACTCATATTATGCACCTACACTGGCGTCAGTGAGGGTGCGGTTAATACCGATGAGGTACCAAGTATGCCTCGTGGCTCTGATCATGCCCCCAGCGTGATCATCCCGCCCGACGTCTGGGCGAGGCCGTGATCAAAAGTTGCTCGATCAAGCTCATACACTATCTATGGTAGGGGTTAAAATATAGTAAAGCATTGGAATTCTTGCTATTTCAAGACGGCCATTAAAAGCTTGTGAACCTTTTTAACGATAGGGTCATCGGGGCTTTCCTCGGCATTGCCGCCGTATTGCTGGTCTAGTTCCCACATGGCGACGGTCAATTCCTCGAATTTTTCAGGTTCAATTAATTTGCCTGCCTCAAACAATGTCACATAGACGGCCATCGCGCTATGGGCGAGCGTTGACGTGGGTTCGCCATCCTTGTCGCCCGCCAGCAAATGATCGCGCATCATAGGGCCTTCCCCAAAGACTAACCACTCCAAAGAAACCTTTGTAGCCTGAGCAATATCGGCAATCTTCGAAATTTTTGGCTCAGACTTTCCCGTTAAATAATATTCAAGCGTCCGCCTATTAATGCCGGTCTCTCTAGCTAGTTCATCGCCGCTTCCAGCTATTTTTACGCATTCGCGAAGGCGACTAGGAATTGATTTTAAAATTTCGGAGTTCATCACTTTAACTCCGAAAAAAGGTATAGACAAAAATTTCTATTTCGTAGTTTAGTTTTATCTATATTTTTCATATACATAGCTAGTATTATCCACATTTACCGAAGAAATTAACTCCGAAATAGATAAAAATGTCTTTACATAACGACAAAAATATCTATGTTTATCTCAATTGAGATATTAGACATTCAAAAAATACCGGGTTGCAGCCCGGTTGTGAGGTTAAAATTTATGGCACGGCGTTCCCGTAATATGTCACCCAGTCGTATCAGATATATGCTCGCTATTAAAGGCTATTGCTACCTTGATATCGACCGTCAATTTGGTCTTGCCTATAATACAGCGGGAAAAGCCGCTCGTTACCCTCACGCCGAAGCCGAAAGAGCTATTTCCACTATACTTGGCAAGAGACCTGAAAACATTTGGCCCTCCCGATATTCGAAGGACGGCCAGCGCCTTAAACCTCAACCTTCCCATAACTATAGAGAGTTTTCTGCCATCCGCAAAGACCAAAAATCGGAGGCGGCGTAGACATGACAAAGTTAAACGACTGTAAAACTGAAAAATCAAAACTGACAGCGGCGGAATGGCGGGCACAGTGGGATGAAGATTGTGCGCGGGTATTTAGTGTAGCAAAAGGTTTTCCGGGGTTTCGGGAAATTCAAAGTTTGATCGGTCGTCTGGTGGCCAAGGGGGCTTCATACCATGAAGCAAGAGTAGCATTAAACCGGGCAATAGATAAGTTTCAGGGAGGTCCACAGGCATGAATGTGAACCTATCCCTTCCTGCGGCTTCATTCGTCACAATAACCGCAAGAATTTGTTGCTGCCTTTCAAGTAAAACGCGCCATGCGCCGGGGCTTATATCATCCCATGCTTGCGGAACAGGGTTAAATGCAAAAGCTTCTATCGCCCGATCTGCTTCCTCCTCTTTTTCAGGAAAATTGTCAATAAGCATTTAAAATTGCACCCCCTTTTGCATTTAAAATTGCACCACCTATTCAGTAACAAAGCCAACATGATATCTGCTCATATATAGCGAGATATCCTGTTGGCTTTGT
>JALSHF010000154.1 GCA_026982375.1 Emcibacter sp.
GCAATCCCGCCTCAAAAAGCTGGACGAGAATATCGTGGATGCCACCTATCTTGCCATGGCCGGATTAAACCGGCTCGGCCTGAAAGATGGCCGCATTCACCCCATTGAGGTTGATGATTTTCTGCCCGCTGTCGCGCAGGGAGCCATTTGTATTGAAATTGCCCGCAGCAATGATCAGGCGAGAGCGCTTCTGCGCCCCCTGAACCATCACGATACCGAAATCTGTGTGAGGGCAGAGCGGGCCATGCTGAAAATTCTGGACGGCTCCTGCCGTACGCCAATCGCGGGGCTGGCCACCATAAAGGACGGTTTGTTAACCCTGAAAGGGTTTATCTCCTTGCCGGACGGGAGTGAGTATCATTCTTATGAAGACACAGGAACGGATCCGGAAGAATTGGGCATCGCTGTTGGCGAAAAGTTAAAACAAACGGCTGGCACGGCTTTTTTCAGGAAACTTGCCATTGGACTAGGCGCATAGAGGATTATTCATGCATTTTCTGCTCACCCGGCCAGAAGAAGATTCGCAGGCATTAGCCCGGAACCTGTTAGCCCTTGGCCATAGCGTGCAGACGGAAGCTTTGCTTAAAATCAAGTTTCTGCCTCAGGATAAAATTGACTTAGCCAACTTTCAAGCCATCGCCTTCACCAGCGCGAATGGCGTCAGAGCTTTTGTTCATATGTATCAAACCCGTGATATTCCATGCTATGCGGTGGGAGAGGCCACCGCAACCGAAGCGCGCAAGGCCGGATTTCAAGTCATATTTACCGCTGGCGGAAATGTTATAGAGCTGGCGGCCCTGATAACGCACCGCCTTAATAAGGCGTCTGGCCCAATATTGCATGTCTCGGGCCGGGATATTGCCGGGGACTTATCGGGAAGACTGGGCGCGGCAGGGTTTCAGCTTATCCGCGCGCCGCTTTATAAGGCGGAAAAGTCAATCGCCCTGACTGCCGCCGCACAAAACCTGATAAAATCAGGACAGATCAGCCATATCCCCTTTTATTCCCCGCGCAGCGCAAAAATATTTATGGAACTCATTCGCCTGTCCCATATGGAAAATCATTTAACAGAAATTACCGCAATTTGCCTTAGTTCAGCCGTATCTGATATGATAAGCTCATATTCTTGGCAAAAAATATTAACCGCGAAACATCCAAATCAATCAAGCCTGTTTAACTTGGTTGGCGTAAAGTTAGAGGAAAATCGGCAATGACCGAACGGAAAGAAAGTCAGAAACTGTCTGAAGGTAAAACTGAGCCTAAGCCAAAAAGACAACAAGAAAAACCTAAAAATATAAACGGACAAAATTGGTCATTGCGGATATTGCTCGTCCTGTTGGTTTTCCTGATTGGCACCGGCGCGGGAATATATTTCCTGCCCGTCCTTAAAGAAAGGCTGCCCTTCGTTGCCAATTGGGCCCAACAGATGGAGAATACTGGCACCAACAACCCAGAAGTCCGCCTGTTAGGGAATAAGGTGACCATTTTGGAACGCCAGCTCGCGCAACAGAATGCCGATATTCAAGAGCTTAAGGCCGCTGAAAATGCCCTGAATAACCGGCTTGGCGACATGACAGCTCAAAAAACGGAAACAGACCCCCTCCTGCTGGCGCGGCTGGAGAAACTGGAGCAGGCCGGGCTTTTGGCCGAACGCAAAAAAACCGATCTGTCTCAATCCGCCAGAATTGATATGCTTTTGGGCCGAATGAGCCAGCTGGAGGCGTCCTTTGTGCCCCTCAGCAAGGGATTGTCTGATGCGCAGGATGCCCGGCAGGAACGCCGGCAACTTTCTGAAACCACAAAAACGCAGGCTGAAATTTTAGATCAGATAAGCCGCCGCCTCAGCGCGGTTGAAGCCTATGCGAACCGCGATAACAGCGGTGCCTTGCTGGCCTTCCGTATTGGGGAGCTTCGGCGCAAAGTCACCTCCGGTCAGCCTTTTGGCCCGGAGATCGCAGCCCTGTCATCCATGGTGGCACGCGGCAGCTTTGCCCATAACAGCAAGCTGAATGATGCCCTCAGTTGGCTTAGCCAACATAAGAATGGTATTGTCACCAAAGATAAAATCAGAGATCAATTTGACAATCTGATCCCCGCCCTGATCCGTTCCGCCTCACGTCAGGCGGACGACCCCTGGTGGAAAAGAGCCTATAACAATGGCAAGAACCTGATTATGGTGCGAAAGACCAATCCTCCCCCCGAAGGCTTTAATACAGGAAGTTTTAATGCAGAAAATATTGACAGCATCATAGCGGGCGCCCGGCAGATGCTCGCCCGGTTTGACCTGAAAGAAAGTCTCGCCCTGTTGAGCCAGCTTCCGGGTAATATTCGGCAGACACTTGAGGTTTGGATCATGCAGGCAGAAATTTATCTGCGGGCCGAAACGGAATTGGACCGGATTGAGAGCCTTGCCGCCGCCTATTATCTTGAGCCTGAAGCGGTAGAAACAGAGGCCCAAGAGACAGGAGCGCCGCTATGATCCGGCTTGCCCTTTATATTACCCTTGCCATATTTCTGGCGCTTGGCGCGGTATGGCTTGCCGATAATCCGGGAAGCCTGTTGATCAATTGGCAGGGCCATGAAATTCGCATGACCGTCGCCATTTTTGGTCTGCTCATCCTGCTGTATACCGTTTTATGCTGGTATATATTCAAGCTTTATCGCTGGTTCAGGACGGACAACCCGTTAAAAAGCCCCAAAAGAATGGAAAGCCGCCGCCAGAAGGGGTTGGCCGAATTAGACCTTGGCTGGGCCGCCCTTGCCGTGCAGGACAAGGCCGCTGCGCTCAAACATGGTAAAAAAGCGCGCGGATTATTACCGGAGCATAACGGCCCGCTGCGCCTGTTGCTGCGCGTAAGCACGGGCAAGGCCCAAGAAGACTGTCTGAGGCGGCTCGAAGAAAACCCCAACTGTAAAATAAGCGCCCTGAAATTCCGCCTTGATCAAGAATCGTCGCCGCAGGATTCACTGGCTATTTTACAGGAAATGCGCAAATTGCGGCCCGAAAATATATGGGTTAGCCGTAAGATATTTGACATATCCGCACAAACACATAACTGGGCCGAGGCCAAACAGGAATTAGCCGGGCTGACGAAAAGCAAAGCGATAGATGCCGAAAGCCAAAAACGTCTCAGCGGCGTCATAAATTATTGTCAGGCACTGGAAGCTGACCTTTCCGGCCAAAAGAAATCTGCCTGTGACTTTGCCCTTCAAGCCTTAAAAAATGCGCCGGCTTTCGCCCCCGCCGCCCTGTTACTGGCGCGGCTTTATCTGGCGCAGGGCGACAAATCCAAAGCGCGAAAAATTATTGAAACCACGTGGAAAACAAGCCCCCATCCCGACCTAGGTCAGTTTTTTCTGGATTTAGAGCCCATGGAAAGTCCGAGCGAAAAATTTCGCCGGATACAAAAATTCGCGGCCCTAAATGACAGTCATCTTCATAGTTTACATTTATTGGCAAAGGTTAGCCTTGATACCGCCCATTGGGGGGAGGCCAAACAGGCTTTAGAGAAAATCCTGACGGGAAATATGGCAACCCATGAAACATATCATCTGCTGAGCCGGCTGGAAATACTGCAAAAAAACGACCAGCAGGCCGCCGAGGCTCATTTGGCCAGCGCAGCGGGGGCCGCGCCGGATCCTGTATGGCACTGCAGCGCGTGCGGCACAAAACAGCAAAACTATATCGCCAACTGCCCCGACTGCCATGCCTTTGGCTCTATCGCATGGCAGAGGCCATCATGACAAACAATGATTTAAAAATTTACCATATATTAGGAGATCGAGATATAGGCTGATGATGACAAACCATTAGACAAAAGGAATTTTTATGTTTGAGTCAAAAAAAATTATTATGTCACTCTCCGTCACCGCCATGATCGCCCTAACCACGGCCCCCGCCATAGCCTCCGATGATGGTCACTCCCAAATCAAGAAAAATATCATTGGTGTCTTTGGCGGCTTCACAAATATTGGTGGAAATACAGATGCCACTTTTGGCATCGAATATGAACGCCGGCTTACGGACCTGATTGGGGTCGGCGTTATTTACGAACATAGCCCCAATGCCCATAACGGTGATGGCGTCAGCATCTATATGGCGGAACTGCATCTGCACCCCTGGCAAGAGCTAAGGATTTCGGTTGGTTACGGGAAAGAGAAGGCCCATTATGAAGGCTCTCAGAGTAAGGATGTCTGGCGCCTGGGGGCCGCCTATGATTTCCATGTCGGTGGGATTGGCCTTGCCCCTACAATAAATTTTGACCGTATTGATGGTCAGACCGCAACTGTCTTTGGCCTCACGCTGATCAAGGGTTTCTGACTGACTGCCAAAATATTTGCCGCAGCAGGGTAAAAAATCATATTGAACCTATTTTGCCCTGTTCACAGAATAATCATTGCCTGTTACGTTCACTTGACGATATAATTTGAGACATATATTTTAAGCCTTTAATTAAATTCAAGGAATATTCATGTCAATTGAACTTCATCGCGGTGATTTACCGGATAATATCAAATTCTCTGGTTCTGTTGCCATTGATACGGAAACAATGGGCCTCAACCCGCACCGTGATCGCTTATGCCTCGTCCAGCTATCGGGCGGCGACGGCAATGCCCATCTTGTTCAGATCGCGCAAGGCCAGACCAAAGCACCAAACCTGAAGGCATTGCTGGAAGATCATAATCTCATCAAGATTTTTCATTTTGCCCGTTTTGATGTGGCGGTTTTAAATAAATATCTGGACGCCAGGGTTCGTCCGGTATTCTGCACCAAAATCGCCTCCCGACTCGTGCGAACCTATACGGATCGTCATGGGTTAAAAGATTTATGTCAGGAACTGATCGGCATCGACATCTCCAAAAAACAACAGAGCTCGGATTGGGGCGCAGATGAGTTATCTCAAGACCAGCTCGACTATGCCGCCTCAGACGTGCTGTATCTGCATAAACTGGTCAATCGGCTGAATGTCATGCTGGAACGTTCCGGCCGGACAGAATTGGCCAAATCCTGTTTTGAATTTTTACCGACCCGTACAACTCTGGATCTGATGGGCTGGGCTGAACAGGATATTTTCGCTCATCGATAAGGCGACCGGTCAGCCAATAGACTTGAACAAATGCTGTTATAAGACTACATTTATACAGGGTCTCGTTTATGCGGCCTCTTGATTTGGCCATACTGCTGAGCCAAACTATGGACAGCATTGCAAACAAGAGTCATAAAAACAGGTTTTTCTGTGGCTTACAACAGAATATTTAACATTAAAGAGTTTATAAAATCGAAAATCTGAACAATTTATTGCCCGCCAAAACAGCCAATTTTGAGCAAATGCAGCACGAGATTGACAGAACGCACCTGCTGAAAAAAATTGTGCCCTCTTTAGCGGTAATTGCCCTCATCGCTTTGGTTTCCTGGCCCTTTATCAACAGTAAAGAGGGTAGCTTTACACTGGCCATTGATCGGCTGGACAAGCGCGATGAAAATGCAAAATTAATCAAACCGCGCTATGTGGGCATAGACAAACATAATCACCCGGTAAATATTTCGGCAGAAACGGCCTTTCGAAAAAACAACGATAATAGCGATTATTATCTGAAAAACCTGCTTGCGGATCTGAAAATGAGCGACGGCACAGACATTAAAATACGCGCGAGCAATGGTATGTTCGATGCCGATGTGCAGGAAATCACCCTGAATGGCACCGTGGAAATTACGACGGGAAATAACTTTCATCTGATCACCGATCATACGTTGTTTTTGATTAATGAAAAAATTGCCACCGGAAAGCACGGCATGACAGGCTCAACATCTTTTGGAACATTACGCGCCGACAGATTTCATGTGGATGTGAATCAGGAAATCATTCGCCTTAAAGGTAATGTAAAAATGCATTTTGACCCACAGCAGCCCATAGAATTACCAAAATTAAATAATGATAAATAACAACAGAACTTAATGGAATAATGACGTGATTATCAGAAAAGAAATGTTACAGGGATGGGCCGCCAGACTTTTATCCGCCGGACTTTTATCAACGGCATTCTTCGCCAATAGCCTGACACTCCCGAACGCGGCGGCCCAGATTCAGGCCCAGATTCAGGCCCAGACTCAAACAGGCCCGACAACAGAATCTGATACAAATACCCCTGTCGCTACCCCCGTCAATCTCAGCAAGGATGTGGACATCAGTGCGGACGAACTGGAGGCAAATTTACGTAAAGATATTGTGATCTTTGTCGGTAACGTGGTCATCAGCCAGGAGGATCTGACGCTGAATTCTGACCGCGTTACGGTTTTTTACCAGAAGGGGGCCAATGAAAAATCCACGATTTCCCGCATTGATGCTTCGGGAACCGTTAAGCTAACCACCAAAACTGAAGCCATAACCGCCACATGGGGCATTTATGACTTTACCGATAAAATCATAACATTGGGCGGAAATGTTATCTTAAAAAGAGACGGCGGAGAAATCAACGGTACCCGGCTGATCTATAATCTGGACACAGGGGTGATAACCATCGAAGGCAGTCCCGCAAATGATGGCCGCGTAAAAGGACAATTCACCTTGCCTGACGCTAAAAAAGAAAAAAAAGATGATTAGGGTCAAGGCAGAAAGATGATGTTTCCCGCATCATTATTTATAATATTCGTAAGAGATATCAGTAGTCTATTAACATTTATACGATAAAAAAGAAGATATGAACCAAAATCAACCATCACCATTACAGGACGATGCCACCCTCACGGCCCCGCAGTTAAGCCAGGGGCTGGTTATTGATGCCGTGGAAAAAAAATTCAACAAACGTCCCGTTTTAAAAGGCGTTAGTTTGCAGGTCAATCGGGGCGAAGTCGTCGGGTTATTAGGGCCAAATGGCGCCGGCAAAACAACCTCTTTTTATTCCATGATTGGGTTGATTGAACCTGATGCCGGCCGCATTTTACTGGACGGCCATGACATCACACGGCTGCCCATGTATCGCCGCGCAAGGCTTGGCATTGGGTATTTGCCGCAAGAGGCCTCCATTTTTCGGGGCATGACCGTAGAAGAGAATATCTGGGCTGTTCTGGAAATATGCGAGCCAAGCCGAAAGGCCCGGGAGGAATCTCTGGAAAGCCTCCTGAATGAATTTTCCATCACCCATATCAGGCATGCATCGGCGCTCGCCCTATCAGGCGGGGAGCGCAGGCGGGTGGAAATTGCGCGCGCACTGGCCACAAAACCAAGCTTCATTCTACTGGATGAGCCTTTCGCGGGAATCGATCCCATTGCGATTTCAGATATTCGTACGCTGGTTTCCCATCTGAAAGACCGGGGAATCGGGGTTTTAATAACCGACCATAATGTGCGGGAAACCCTTGATATTATTGACAGAGCATACATTATTCACGATGGACAAGTGTTGATGTCCGGAACGCCAGAAGAAATAGTCGCCAATAAGGACGTGCGTCGTGTATACTTGGGGGACAGCTTTAGCTTATAAGGCAGGGTAAAAAAATATGGCACTTTCGCCAAGAATTGAATTAAAATTATCGCAGTCTCTGGTCATGACCCCGCAGTTGCAGCAGGCTATAAAACTGCTGCAATATTCCAATATTGACCTTGTCGATTATGTGACGCGGGAAATTGAAAAAAACCCTCTTTTGGAACATGAAGAAAATTCAGACCTTTCCGGAAAAGCTGCTGAAAATGAGCCTTTACCTGATCAACGGGCGGGCAGCGAAAATAGTGACGCGCAACAAACCGTAACGGCTGATGATTATTTGAAGAACCCCGGCGGCGAAAATCAAAATACCGACTCTGCTCTGGATACAAATTTTGACAATGAATTCACCAATGACTGCCCCAACGATTCCCCGCCCGGCACCCTGTCCAACAATGATCTGGGCCTAAGTTCAAAATCCATGATCGGCGGCGGGGGGAGTTTTGAAGACACAGACTTTGCCAGAGATCTTCGCCTATCAGAAAATATTTCCTTAAGCGATCACTTGCTTGGACAGCTTAACATGCTCTCAGAGACAGCAAATGACAAGATTATCATTCGGTTCCTGATCGGTATGTTGGATGACGCCGGATATTTAACCGAAAGCAGCGCGTTAATCGCCGAACGTTTTGGCTGCGATATTGAGGAGATTGACCGCATTGTTGAAATTGCCCAAACATTGGAGCCGGTCGGTGTCTTCGCCCGCAGTTTGAGTGAATGCCTTAAAATTCAACAAAGAAATAATGACAGGCTTGATCCCGCCATGGAGACCCTTCTTGACAATCTGGAACATCTCGCCAAGCGGGACTACAACATATTAATGCGGTTATGCCAGATTGATGCAGAAGACCTCAAAGATATGATTGAAGAAATACAGGCCTTAAACCCAAGGCCCGGCCAGGCCTTCAACGCCACCATTTCCCAAACGGTCATTCCCGATGTTTTTATCCGCAAAAACCCCAAAGGAAACTGGATCGTAGAATTAAATAGCGAGACCTTGCCGAAGGTGCTCTTTAACAATCATTATCTCGCAGAAATAAAGCGCCATGCCAATAATAAAAAAGCAAAAGAATATCTGGCCGAATGTACCGCCTCTGCCAATTGGCTGGTCAAGGCTTTGGATCAGAGGGCCAGAACCATTTTGAAAGTTTCCTCAGAGCTGGTCAAACATCAAGACGCCTTTTTCGAAAAGGGCGTTAAATATCTGCGGCCCTTAAATTTAAAAACAATAGCCGATGCCATTGAAATGCACGAAAGCACCGTGAGTCGCGTGACATCCAATAAATTCATCGCAACCAATCGGGGCATTTTTGAAATGAAATATTTCTTCACCACAGGCATTTCCGCCGTAGGCAATGAAGAAAGCCACTCATCGGAATCTGTCAAGCATGCTATTCAGGCCTTGATTGATGCCGAAGAACCCAAGAAAATTCTGTCCGATGACAAGCTGGTCAGCATATTAAAGTCAGAAGGCATTGATATTGCAAGGAGAACCATCGCAAAATACAGAGAATCTTTAAATATCCCCTCTTCCATACAACGGCGGAGAAACAAAAATTCTGCTTTTTAACAAGATATAACACAGAAAAATTTCAGATAGCGTTTTCTGTGGAAAGCAGTAAAATCGGCGGCATTGAATTTTATATTCTTTCCTCTGATTACAGCGGAAGTTTTTGGGCACTTGACAAGTGTAAAGTCAAACACTAACTTCCCCGGCTTTGTACAATATTTAATATGATTAAACATTGTACCGGCTCATTTTTTAAATAAGTTATCTGGGAATGGTTGAATTAAAATGAATATTATCGTTACTGGCAAACAAATGGATATTGGTGACAGCCTGAAGTCATATGTCGAAGACCATATCGACGGAATTGTTGATAAATATTTTGAGAATACAATTGATTCAATCGAAGGCACCGTAACAATGTCCAAGAACGCTCATTTGCATCGTGCTGATTGTAATGTGCATTTGGGGCATGGGGTATATTTGCAAAGCCATGCCGAAGAAAAAGACGTCTATGCCGCATTTGACGCCGCTGCTGAAAAAATGGAAACAAGGTTGCGCCGCTATAAAAGGCGACTCACCAATCACCATAAAGACCGCCCAAATGACACCATGGGCGTGCCAGCACAATATAATGTATTTGAAGCTGAGCAAGAGGCCGCCGCCGAACCTGATGACAGCCTTCCCCCGGCCATCATTGCGGAAATGCAGCTTGATATACCCGAAGTATCCGTAAGCGACGCCGTTATGCGGCTGGATCTGGGTGAATTGCAGACCTTAATGTTCCGTAACAGTGGACATGGCGGGCTAAATGTGGTTTATCGCCGTACTGATGGCAATATTGGCTGGATAGACCCAAAAATAGACCATAAGTAAACCAATTGGATTAACAACAGAAAATTGTCCGTATGGAAATTACAGACCTTATAAACCTGAACTCTATTGTACCGGACCTTAAGGCTTCAAGTAAAAAGCAGGCCTTGCAGGAATTGGCGGGTTATGCAGAAAATATCATTCCCGTAACGCATCATGATATTCTTGATGTGTTGCTGGAAAGAGAGCGGCTTGGCACCACGGGCGTCGGGCATGGCGTTGCCATACCCCATGGCAAATTTCCTAATCTGGATCGACCCTATGGTATATTTGCCCGCCTTGAACATCCCATAGATTTTGACTCTCTGGATGATCAGCCGGTAGATCTTGTTTTTTTACTTCTTGTGCCGGAAACAGCCGGCGCAGATCACCTCAAGGCACTGGCAAAAGTGTCGCGAACCTTGCGGGACAAGGACATCTGTGAAAAATTGCGCGGATCGGAGGGCGGCGATGCCATTTATGCCATCCTGACCTCATTGGCCCAAACAAGCCACGCAGCTTAACAGACAACACCAAATAAAAAGGGCTGACCCAGCGTATCTGGATCAGCCCTTTATGCATAATGAGAATATACTATTAAACGCCACTAGTGGTGGGGGCCTTTTCAGGGCTTTCCTCCGGCATCTCTTTTTTCTCTTCTGTTTCTTTATCGGAATATACTTTTTGGCGGAACTCTTCTGCCTTTTCAATATCTTCTTCAGCTACGCTGCCTTCGGCGGCTTCTGGAATGCGCACCCAGCAATCCGTGCCCTGCAATCTGATTTCTTTACAGGCATTTTGCGCTTCCTCCAGGCTGGTTAACGGCCCCGCATTCAAGCGGTAATAGAATCCACTGGGCCCGCCTTTGAATTTGGCTGCACCAAGATCAATTTCCGAACGACGTGGCTCAAGATCACCAATGATATCCGCATATTTCTTTTTCAGCTTCTCCCAGCCCGGCATAAGTTCTGATTTCTTGCGATAGGCGGCAATTTGCAGAGCCCAGCCTTGCGGCCCAAGCAATGGCGGAACATTCTCTTCTACGACGGGTTCCGGTACAATAACAGGCTCTATCACCGCCATAGGTTCCGGCGGCACTTCCACCAGACGGGCGACCGTTATATTCTTAGTGCGGTCCTCATCGACGAAAACTTCATTGGCCATCTGTGATGTATCGGTTTTAGGGCTTGCGGATTGCCGAACAACCGCATCAAATCGATCATCTGATGTAAGGCTCGCCAAAATACGGAAATAGCCGAGGCTTTCGTTGGTTAAGTCAGGGCCATTATCAATAGATAACAATCGGGATGACATCACTTCATTGCCTGAAAGGGCATAGGCCATGGCAAGATTTTGCCGGTGCGTGGCCCCGGCGTCCCGATGTTGCGCCGCATGTTTCAAGACATCGATGGCTTCATCATGACGAGATTGCAACGATAGGGACAAACCATAATTATTCAATAGCTTCAAGTTATCCGGTGCCATATCAAGGCCGTCTCTATAAACCGCCATCGCCGCCCGGGGGCTGCCCTGCATCTCAAGCGCCAAGGCCAGGCTTGTGACAGATTCGATATTTCCCGGATTTAACGACACGGCATCCTGAAGCATGGGAACCGCCATCGTTGGCCGGTTTAACGCAATATAGGTTTTGCCGAGCCCGGTTAAGGCGTGCAAATTTTGTTCATTGCGCGACAAGGCGGATTGATAGACTTCTTCCGCTTGTTGATATTGACCAATGGCCCGCAAGCTATCCCCAAGACCGACCAATGGCTCTGAGGAAAAGGGGTGATATTTGATGGCCCGCCGATAGAGGGGAATTGCTGCATTATGATCACCGTCTGCGGCCATTTCATTGGCCAGCGCGACAAAGCTGCTGTCCGCTGCGGAAGATCTTGTCACGGTTGCGGCTTGCTGATTTCTGCCTGTATTATCATAATTGGTGGCTTGGTAATCTGAACCACCTGAACAGGCGACAAGCAAAAGTGGCAGGGCGGCAGTAGCCAAGGCTTTGCGCAAATTTACGCCATATGCACGGCTAAAAGCGGGACCAAATTGTTTCATTTTAAAACTCTTTTTTTTCTGCATTATCTGATGCTCCATTTCTTTAAAATTTCGCGTAATTCGAAATTTATCTATTTTGGGAAGCGATTTCTTTTAAAGGAACCTGTTCTTCATTTTCCATGAAGTATAAGTCCAAAGCCTCACTGAGAATGGCTTGACAGCTTTTTCGTGTATGGGCGGATAATATCCGTAATCTAAGATGGTTTTCTGGCGCCATACGTAATGTCATAGCGATTCGTTTCGTGCCCACCGATTTACCGCTGGATTTTTTTCCATGATTAGAAGCAACATCATCAGGAACGGCCTCTTTTGAAATATTTAAATTTTCACCTGATTTATCATTGGGTGTAGGGCCATTCTGACGGGTGGAAATTTTATTAACCGCATCAATGGCATTTTCCAACGAATCTTTATCGCAAGAATCCGGCCCGCCAGCGGATGTTGATGTTGACCGACCATATTCCGGTACAGGAAAACGATTCAAAACGGCTTGATTCATGGATAATGACGCGGGGGATGGGGCTGCGTTTCCTTTTTTTGCCAAAAGTGAGCCGGTGAGCCGTGATACGCCTTTTACATTTTTTACATTTTTCATTTATTTACGCCTGTACTTGTCTGCGGCCAAAGCCACCACGCTGAGAAGAGGGTTTTCCGTGAGTTGACTGACTTTGAAAGACAGTTCTTCTGAAATTCTTTTCCAGCCGATCATTGATATATTCCCAGAGATCCTCGATTTCCGTCGCCGATTTACCGCCGGGATTTACTTCCATAACCGTTCTGCCATCAATCATGGCAGAGGCATATTCTGTTCTGTGGTGAAGCGTTATAGGGGCCACCGTTCCATGTTGCGACAAGGCAATTGCGGCATCAGAGGTAATACGCGCGCGGGGGGTTGCGCCATTGACAACAAACATAAATGGTTTGTCCGTTCTGTCCGCAAGCTCAACAGTTCCACCGGCCGCGCGAAGGTCATGGGGGCTGGGCCGGGTGGGAATAACAATCAGGTCTGAAACAGCAATGACGCTCTGAATCGCCAGCGTAATCGCCGGCGGCGTGTCTATGACCGCCAATTTAAATCCTTGCGCCCGCAGCTCGTCCAAATCTGTCAATAACCGTGAAACATTGGTTTGGGCAAAGGCCGGTGTCGGCGCCTCCCGTTCATTCCACCATTCTGTCAGGCTTCCTTGCGGGTCTGTATCGACCAAAACAACGGGGCCAGCCCCTGCCAATTCGGCCTGCACGGCGACATGACCACTAAGCGTCGTCTTGCCTGATCCGCCTTTTTGCGAGGTAAACGCCAATACACGCATATTTTTCAACCCTATCCATTTAACAAAGAAAATGTCCCAGCACTCAACTTTAACATCATTGATATTATTTTATCTTTTTGGATTATGGCGAAAAGGTCTTAAGAAAGCGTAAAATATAGATAGCTTTTTCTTTTCTAACACTTTGATAATCAATAGATTATTTACATAAATTTCATTATACTAATGATATAATCTTATTTCGATGACATAAATTAAGCCTTTAAAGCTCACCGGAAGGAGCGGAGAAAGATGACCATGCCCTCTATAAAGTCCCATCTTTTGTCCATCGCGATCATAGGCGCCGGCCTGTTATTCGTCCCTCAAACCACCTATGCAACGGTTGCTGACGGGGTCTATGCCTATGAAAAAGGCGATTACCAGCAGGCCCGCGCAGAATGGCTGCCCTATGCCGCCCTCGGAAATCCAAATGCCCTGTATAATCTGGGGCAGCTTTCCCGCATGGGCCGGGGCACAGAGCAGGATTTTATCAAGGCTGAAGCCTATTACCTCAGGGCCGCCGAAAAAGGCCATGTGGGTGCCCAGCGTAATCTGGGAACATTATATTATTTCGGGCGCATTAATGCCGTTGATCATACCAGGGCTTTTAACTGGCTGATCAAGGCGGCCACAAGCGGCGATATCAAATCGCAGCTTATGACAGGCACCATGTATTTTAACGGTGAGGCAACGCAAAAAGATAATATTCGCGCCTATGCCTGGATTTTCCTGTCATCCCGGAGCGGGCTGTCGCGCGCCGCTGATGCTCTGAATAAGCTCACAAAGATCATGACGCCGCAAGAAATCCTGCAGGCAAAGAATTTAGCGCCGACTTTAATATCCCGTCAATTATCGCCCGATGATGTCGGGCTTATGGTACGGCAACAGGAATCTGACACCTCACCAGACTTGCATAACATCACCCCAGAGCCACCGACTTCTATCGTAGCTGCCCCCGCCCCAAAGGGGGACGCAGATAACTACCGTGTACAGCTTGCCTCATTCAGCGCAGAAAATACCGCCCAAAAAGCCCTGAAGATATTACAGGATAAATTTCCCAAACTATTGGACGGCCATCAGGGGAATATTGAATATGTAGACCTTGGTAAAAAAGGCGTTTTTTATCGTCTGCAATTAAGCCCGTTCAATCGTAAATCTGACGCACAGGACTATTGCCGGAAACTACAGCAAAATAACCAGAATTGTTATGTGGTCAAAAGCCCTTAATTGAAAGTAACCGCCACCAAGCCGCGTACGCTATTGCCCATATATATCTCATCCGCGCGGCGAAGGTCGCTTGGCGTCAGGGATTTTTCTACTATTTTTACGGCAGGATCCTCGATCAATGATTGTCGCAAAACGCCCGCTAAAACGCCGCAATCAAGGGGCGGCGTATATAAAATATCGCCTTGTTTCAGGAAAATATTATTAAATGTGCCTTCCGTAAGGTTGCCGGTTTCATTCTCAAAAACAACGTCATAACTGCCGTATTTTTTTTGATGAGCCTGCAGCTCCCGATCATATATATGGCGATCTGTCGTTTTATGAAACCGCATGGGATCCCTGCTATCCGTCGTTATATCCGACAGCGTGATCATAACGGGCTTATTTTCAGATAAATTATCCAGTGGCATAGAGGTTATAGAAATTTCGCCCGTTCTGGACAGCAAAAGCCTTACTTTCCATGAGGCCTGTGGGTCAAGCCAGAGAATATGGTTTTTCAGATCATTCAGAATAGCCGGTGCATCACAAGGAAAGTCAAAATACCGGGCCGATGATATAAGCCGTGAGATATGAAGATCCAAAAAATTTAATCCGCCCGCATCCTTTTGGCAATCATCATGGACAGACCAGCGCATGGTCTCAATCAGATCAAAATCCCTGAAGTCTCCCGTCGCAAATTTCGCCTTCAACAAGCATTCATCATATTCTTCTGCCGCCCGTGAATCAGCCACAATCGCGCTTCCAATCCCCATTTCGCCCCGGCCCTCCGCATCAATAATCACGGTTCGAATGGGCACATTAAAACAGCAATCCCCATCCGGAGCCATATAACCAATGGCGCCGGTATATATCCCGCGCGGGCCTTTTTCCAATTCTGCAATAATCTCCATGGCCCTAATTTTTGGCGCGCCAGTGACCGAGCCACAGGGGAATAAAGCCCGGATCAGGTCAATGGCGCCCACATCCTCCGGCACCTGGGCCTCAATGGTTGAGGTCATCTGAAAAAGCGTCCGGTATTTCTCCACGTCATACAGACTTTTAACCTTGACAGTGCCGGGCGTAGAAATTCTGGCAAGGTCATTACGTAAAAGATCAACAATCATCAGATTTTCTGCCCGGTTTTTCTCATCATTCTGCATAAAATGCGCATTATGGTGATCTTCTAGCGGGCTTCGCCCCCGGGGACAGGTGCCCTTCATGGGGCGCACATGAATTTTACGGCCTTTTTTCTGAAAGAATAATTCAGGGCTGAGGGATAAAACCGCCTGATCGTCAGATTTTATAAAAGCGCCATATTCTACCTGCTGTGCCTTTCTCAGGGCCGCATAATAGCTTTCAGGGCTACCGGTAACGTCAAACAAGGACTTTAGGGTAAAATTAACCTGATAAATATCGCCCGCTTTTAAATATTGGTGGATTTTCGCCGCCGCCGTTTCATATTCCGGGCGCGAAATATTTAACCTCACATTGCTCAGCTCATAGCCCTCTCTGGCCGATATTTCTGCCCAATGGGCTTCGCTGCCCTGCGGCGTAAGTTTGATTTGTTCTTTATAGACGCCAAATGACAATAACGGTGCCTCATAGGGCGGGCGGTAAAGCGGCGCTAACTTAGGTTCGAGTATTAACCCGGCTTCATAGCTGATCCAGCCCGCAATATAATAGCCCGCGTCAAGACAGCTTTGCATCCTTTCAAAAGCCGTGATCAGATCATCCGGGCTATTGGCCGTGATCAGATCAAGGGGATTCTGGAATAAATATGCGGCAGCTTGACCAATCCTGTTGCCCTTGGCAGGCGGCCTGTTGTTATCCAGAAAGACCGAAAAACTATCGTATTTCTTACCTGTCATATGCTCTTTGCCCAGTCACTATACGTTGCCATTGTGCTTATAGCATTACCTATAATTATAGAACAATATGGATTTTATATTATGGACTTCACGGCCATAAGTATTATATTCACCAAAGACGGGCAAAGAAATAAAAACTGTAAGGGGTTATCTTGACATTACTTCAAATTATCGTGCTTGCCATTGTTCAAGGTATAACTGAATTTCTGCCGATAAGTTCGTCCGGTCATCTTATTCTTGTCCCCAGGTTGACCGACTGGCCCGATCAGGGCCTGATGATGGATGTGGGCGTACATGTGGGTACGCTTGCGGCGGTCACCATTTATTTTCGGGCGGATGTGGCGCGCATGATTGCCGCATTCTGGCATATGGTCACCTTAAAAAAAGATATAAACCAGCCAGATAAACGGTTGATGATTGCCATTATTCTCTCCACAATTCCGGTTGTGCTCATTGGGGGGCTTGCGTCAAAAATGGGCTGGACGGATGCCTGGCGCACGATCGAAGTTATTGGCTGGACCAGTATTATTTTCGGCATCCTGCTTTATATTCTGGATCATAAGTGCGGCGCGGCGCGCAAGATTTCAGACCTGCGCTATGGTCACGCCATATTGATCGGCTTTGCACAGGTTCTGGCCATCATCCCGGGTACCAGCCGTTCTGGCATTACCATGACAGCGGCGCGCGGCTTGGGTTTTAGCCGAACAGAAGCCGCGCGCTTTTCCATGCTGATGTCCATTCCGACCATTCTGGCGGCAGGTATTCTCGAAGGGTTAAAGCTTGTTGAAAGCGGCAATATGACGCTCGGCCTTGATATATTCCTCGGCGCGGGCCTGGCCTTCATTACCGCTCTTCTGGCCATAGCGGGGCTCATGAAATGGCTGGAAAAATCCAGCATGACACCATTTGTAATTTACCGGGTTCTTCTGGGAATTGGGCTGCTCGCCCTCGTTTACCGGTAAGCTATTTAAAAAAATGAAGCTGTGAGATGATGATATCCACATTCTCATTATCGCTGGACATCGGCAGGGTTAAGGTCGTGTAGTAATCATAATCTTCGGAGTCAACCGGGAATTTGGCTTTATGATAATAGGCTTGTTTGGTTTCTATCAAAACCGTCAAACGCTTGACGATATCTTCTGCGAAAGACACCTGATCCAATTGTAAATTGGTCCCTTCAAGCCCAAAGGCCTGAACAAGGTCTGTACCAAACAGCCGGACTTTAAAATTGGGGTTTTTCCCGCCAACAACATCGGCCATCCATATGCCCGATAACAAATGGGGTATATCCATGGGGTTTAGGTCCTGTCGGCTGGGCATGTGCCGGTCCCCCGTGATCCTGGCCCAATATTCAAGCAAGTTACGTTGCTTGTCAGACGTAAACCCCTGAGGGTCCAAAGCCTCTATCGCTTTATTATACAAAAACTTATCCCTTATCTGAAGCCGTAATTGTTTTATTTAGCAAGTGATAATAAACAAAATATGTTAATAAACAAGAAATAGTAAAAATATGTAATAAAATAGATCATCTTCTATTTTACCGACCCCTGTTATCAGGCCCAGTTATCAGGCCCAGTTATCAGGCATTGTCAAATAGATTTTTATACTGTTCCCGCAGGGCTTTTTTTTGAATCTTTCCCATGGCATTCCGGGGCAGGGCGTCCACCGTGATGATGCGCTTTGGCACTTTAAAGGCCGCCAGTTTTTTTGCCAAAACTTCCCGGGCCGCGCCCTCATCAATCACCCCGCCCGGATGAAGCGCAACAATGGCTGTCACCCCCTCGCCATAATCCGCGTGGGGCACGCCAATGACGGCGCTTTCGCTCACTTGCGGCAGGGCATCAATAGCGGCCTCTATTTCTGCGGGATATACATTCAGGCCTCCCGTTATAATCAGGTCTTTATCCCTGCCTGATATATGAATATAGCCCTGATCGTCGATATAACCCAGATCACCGGTGATAAAAAAACCGTCAGGCCTGAATTCAGCGGCGGTTTTTTCCGGCATCCGCCAATAGCCCTTAAAAATATTCGGGCCGCGCACCTCGATAACCCCAATTTGCCCTTGCGGGAGCAAGTGGCCCGTCTTTGCGTCCGCGATGCGCAGCTCAACACCCGGAAGCGCGAGCCCCACCGTACCGGCACGGCGCGGGCCATCATAGGGGTTTGACGTATTCATATTGGTTTCTGTCATGCCGTAACGTTCAAGAATGGCGTGACCCGTCCGCGCCGAAAATTCTTTATGGATTTCGGAGGAGAGCGGCGCGGAACCAGATATAAAAAGCCGCATATTCCGGACCACATCCGCCTTGAATTCCTGCAAAGCCAACAATCGGTGGTAATGGGTGGGAACGCCCATCATGACGGTGGCTCTTGGCAATAGCCCGCAGAGCGCCGCCGCATCAAATTTTGCCATAAACAACAGGGAGCTACCCGATAAAAGCACGGTATTTGTTGCGACAAAAAGACCATGCGTATGATAGATTGGCAAACCATGAAGCAAAATATCATCAGATGTAAATTGCCAGTAATCCCTTAAAACCCTGGCATTGGACGTCAGGTTTTCATGGGTCAACATGGCGCCTTTTGATCGCCCCGTGGTGCCGGACGTATATAATATGGCGGCAAGGTCATCGGCCTTTCTGGGGGCGGTTTTAAAACGGGCCTCTGATTTTTCAGCAATTTCGGCCAAGCTGCCGGCCCCACTCATGGTTTGCACCTTCTTTACGCCAAATCTTGCCGCAAGCCGCTCAAATTCATCTTTGACCTGAGGACGGCAAATGGCCAGCACGGGTTCCGCATCAGCCAGAAAATACGCCACCTCATCCATGGTATAGCCCGTATTTAACGGCAGATAAACCGCGCCTGCCCGCAGGCAGGCAAGATATAAAAATAACGTTTCCGGGCTTTTATTTACCTGAACGGCAATCCTGTCACCGGGCTTAATGCCCAGAGAAATCAAGGCATTGGCATATTTTCCCGACAATGCCAGCATATCACCATAGGAGTATTTTTCGCCGCCAGACTTTTCAGTGCCGCCTGCGACCGCCATGCCCGCCGCCTCCATGAAAGGCGCGTCTTTGCAGGTGATCCCGTTTTCTATGGCCTCAAATAAATTGGCCGACATGACGCATTTCCAAAGTTATGCTGTTAAGAGGACAGGATTAATTTCATGTGGGTTTTTCAGGCGGTCTTTATTTCCTGAAGGCCCAATTCTTTGATCATTTGATCGCGCATGACAAATTTCTGAATTTTCCCCGTAACCGTCATGGGGAACTCATCCACAAAACGAACATAACGGGGAATTTTATAATGGGCAATCTGGTTTTTACAAAAATCGCGCATATCTTCTGCCGTTGACGTCTCCCCGGGTTTCAGGCAAATCCAGATACAAAGCTCTTCGCCGTATTTCTCATCGGGCAGGCCAAACACCTGTGCGTCCTGAATTTTCGGATGGCGATAAAAATATTCCTCAACTTCGCGCGGATAAACATTCTCGCCGCCCCGGATCACCATATCCTTGACCCGCCCCACGATATTACCGTAGCCATCCTCATCCAGAGTTGCCAAATCGCCTGTGTGCATCCAGCCATCCTCATCAATGGTTTCTGCCGTGCGTTCCGCATCTGCCCAATAGCCCTTCATGACGCTGTAGCCTCTGGTGCATAGCTCACCCTTGACGCCGCGCGCCGTCATATGGCCCTTCTCATCAATGATTTTAACCTCCACATGGGGATGAATGCGGCCCACGGTGGATACCCGTTTTTCAAGGGGGTCGGTGATGCTGCTTTGAAAGCTGACCGGGCTGGTTTCCGTCATGCCATACGCAATGGTGACTTCCGTCATATTCATTTCAGAGACAACCCTTTTCATCACCTCGATCGGGCAGGATGATCCCGCCATAATGCCGGTTCTTAATGTCCCAAGGTCAAATCTGTCAAAATCAGGCAGCTCCAGTTCCGCGATGAACATTGTCGGCACCCCGTGAAGGGCCGTGCATTTTTCCTGTTCGATCGCCGCAAGCGTTTGCGCCGGGTCAAAAGCTTCGCCCGGGAAAACCATGCAGGCCCCGTGGGTCACGCATGTCAGGCTGCCCATCACCATACCAAAACAATGATAGAGCGGCACCGGAATACATAAGCGGTCCTGCGGTGTGAAATTCATCGCCCGCCCGACAAAATATCCATTATTCAGAATATTATGATGGGTCAATGTGGCCCCCTTGGGCGCGCCCGTTGTGCCGCTGGTAAACTGGATATTAATCGCATCTTGCGGCTTAAGGCTGGTTTGTATTATTTTAAGCTTGCTGTATGAATCCTCCCCCGCGCGCGACATAATCTCATCAAAATTATAAAAGCCTGCTGTTTTGTCACTGCCAAGCCGGATCAGGGTTTTTAGAAAAGGCAGCTTTTCTGACATTAATTGCCCCGGCGCTGATCCGGCCAGTTCCGGGGCCAATTCTTCCAACATCGCGATATAGGCACTGGTCTTGAAGCTTTCTGCCGTGATCAGAGCCTTGCATTCCACTTTATTCAAGGCATATTCCAACTCAGACAGGCGGTAAGCCGGATTGATATTCACTTGAATAAGGCCGGCTTTCGCTGTGGCATACTGCGTGATAACCCATTGCGCACAATTGGGCGCCCATATGCCGACCCGGTCCCCGGGCTCAAGCCCCAAAGACAACAGGCCTGCCGCGCAAGCCTCTATTTTTTCAGCAAGCCCTGCATAGGTCCAGCGTATATCCTGATCACATACCACCAGAGCTTCCCGGTCAGCGTATTTTACCGCAGCCTGATCAAACATATCGCCGATCGTCTGAAATATCAGCGCGGGCTCTTCATCGCCCTTCACATAACTCTGTAACTGTGAATTCATTTTTATCCTTTAAAATACTGCACCCGTAAAATACTGGCCCCATAAAACAGCGGCATAGGGGCTGTTTTACTTCAATGTTTCTCTCTGGACCATGCGCAGGGATGCCGTGCTTTGATCGCCGCAGCCTTTGGGAAGGAAAATCTGGCCAATTTTCTTCAGGCTTTCCGGATCATAGGTTGCCACATCACAGGCGGCCCCGCCCACATAAACCTGACTGCCGTCCCCGGCTATATTCACCGCATAATAGGTATGATCCTGATCTATGCGGCCGATGAGTGTGTTGCTGTCCAGGTCAATCTTGCTGAGCTGGGTATAGGTGCCAAAAGCATGTTTGCCATTTGGGCTGATCACGGTCGAGAAAATCAAGACCGAGGTATCCTCGAAATCATTGATCTCATATTTCCCCGACTCCAGATCCAATGTCAAAAGGCCCGTCTTATAGGCCGCCGGATCATCCGCCGCCAGATCCGTTTTTACGGAAAATACCGGTGTTGAGAATATGTCTGTCTGATCCCACAGGGGCCAGAAATCAAGCACATCCGGTAAAGAACGATTTTCCAGCGTCCAATTGCGAAGCGGCAGGGTTTCAACGATCTCACCCGTTTGGGGGTTCATTTTATAAATATCAAAGCCCATGGCATAGAGCCAGTTATCATCCGTTGATTTCATAAGCATGTGAATGCGGCGCGGGGCCTCAAATGTGCGGATAGGACGGGCATTCAGGCCGGATGATGTATCATAAACCGCGATGCGTGTGGGCAACTGCTTATATTCCGATGACAGGATTTCTGTTGAAAGCTGATAGACATAAAGCTCCCGTCCATCCCGGCTCACATCAAAGGCGAAAAAGCCCTGACGCCGAATGTTGCCTTCGATAAAATCCGCCCGGAAAAGCTGCTCCCCCGTGTCAATATCCAATCCAACCAGAGATTTCATACGATTGGTCATGATATAAACGACCTTGCCGTCCGGTGACGGGGCCATGGAAAATATCGTCCTGCCGGCATTGGGGACTTCGTGGCTGCGCACGACTTTCTGTTTTTTCATGTCCAGAATATGAATATAGCCGGGCTTGGTGCCGGTAATAAGATATTCCGTTGTTTTTTCCTGAGTTTCTGCTGCCTGCGCTTCTGTCTGGGCCGCCTGTAATAATAAAGCCTGTGATAATAAAAAGGCGCTTGCCAGAATAATCCCTGTTTTACCCATTATATTTCCTGCCTGTATATTTCCTGAGTGTATATTTCCTACCTGTATATTTTCTAAATGTTTTAACGCTTGGGGAACACATTATTCAATTGGCGCCAGTCTGCGCCCGCATTGGGCTTATCCATATCCCAATCGGGATAGCTGTTCATAACATCCGGCACCTGCGCCGGCCACCAGCAGGGATCAGAGCAGCCGTAAAGATCCGCCTCCATAGGCTGACAAAGCGCCGCGATCCCGCCAAAGGCGTCCACTTCCCATCCGGGGTCCATGGTGGAGGCGCAGCCCGCCACGGTCTGCATGGCGACGACTTCCATTTTTGCCCCATCGCCAGATGAGGAAAATGAGGCGCGGTTCAGGGCCTGCGCCTTTAAATTCATCGGCTTTAAATATTTCACCGGTTTTCTCCCATATCAAGAGGATTAAACGTACGATTGGTATTCAGCAACGTGCGCGGGCTGACATGCCGTTCAAAATAGCTGGGGTTTTCCTGTAATATCCGGGTGTAAACACTGATGCCAAAATCAATCCAGTCCCGCATAAGGTCACAATAATGATAGGTCGGTTTATTGATATCATCATAAGTGGCGTAGGATTCATGATAGCAGCCGCCCGAGCAAAGATTTCTGATCCGGCAAGTATCGCACCACGTGCCGTCCCGATCTGCGCGGCCTTCCAGAAACGCGCCGAGTTCTTGCTTTTTGATGCCCGTATCGACAGAGCCATAGGTATCAATATCCGATCCGGTAAAGCGATGGCAAAGATTTAAGTCCCCCTTGTGATCCACCGCCAACAGCCCGATCCCCGCCCCGCAGGGCAGCGATTTTTTGGTGCCTTCATAAAGGTCTGTCATCATTTGGTGCATATTGGAAAAACCGTTATTGCGGCCCACCAGAGCTTCGCTCAAATAATGCTGGCCCAGCTTTTTCATATTCTGGAATACCTCATGCAATTCTTCATTACTGAGGTTAAAGAGAGAAATATCGCCGGACGTTACAGGGGCGAAACCAACTTCGGCGAAGCCGAGGTCATATTTTAAATGATCATGAATGCCGACAACATCAGTCACCCCCGCCGTTAAGGTCACACGCGCGCCGACGGGCCGCGCCGTATAGCGCGCCAGCAGCATTTTAGCCTTCCGGGAAACAACATCATAGGTGCCCTTGCCGCCAATGGTTTTGCGGTTTTTATCATGAACGGCCTTTGGCCCATCCATACTGATGGCAATGCCAAATTTATGATCATTGAGATAATCGACTATTTTTTCTGTCAAAAGCGTGGCATTGGTGGTCAGGGAAAAATCAACCTTTTTACCAAGTTCGCCGCAGCGCATCTCGGCATATTCCACCGCGCTTTTGATCAGGGGCATATTGCTCAATGGCTCGCCGCCAAAAAAAACCACATTGACGCGGTCGCGGCTGGCCCCTTCATCAAGCAGGAGGTCAATAGATTTTTTCGCCGTATCAAAGCCCATCAATTCCCCTTTGGACGGGCTGGTCAGGTCTTCTTTATAACAATAGGTGCAGCCCAGATTACAGCCCGTATTCACATTTAGAATAATCGTGCTGAGCGGATAATTCTCGATTTTTATTTTCTGGTAATCTGGCCGATCCGGTAACTGGGTCGGCCCGTCACCTTTGATGATGTCCATTTCCAGAAAATCTTCCACCACGCCCAAAATTTCTTCCGGCGAATAGCGGCCTTTAAATCGCGCCTCCACATCGGCCTGGCTGACCATTTTTTTTTCCTTGAACAGGTCAAGCACAGCACCCGACACCCCGTCCAGATCAAACAGGGATGTGGTCGGGATGTGAAATAAAATCCGCGTATCCCCCACCGTAACGTCATGGGCATTTTGCGCGATATAATGTAGTCCTGTTGTCATATATATTTCCTGCTTACCTAATTGGCGGTAAATTCCAGCGTTGCACGGTGACAATCAACTGGGCCTTGCCCGAAACCTGATGGTCGCCGTCTTTGACCCGGCCAATGATTGTCAGATTTCCTGCGTTATTGGTCGAATATTTGCGGTCCGGATTTGGCCCGGCGGCGGCGGGCATAAATCGGCCGGATTGATCAATACGGCCGGCAAAATCCACATCCTTCATTTGCTCGGCATCCGCATTAAAGGGCGCAACCAGCCAAAGAGCCGGCATAATTCCGATCTTAATATCGCCGTCCTTGCCCTTCATATATGCGGTGGCCTCAAATTGCGCGGAAACCGGCGGGGTGTTGCCGCCGCCGAGCCGCGCGATCGTCCATTCCGGCATGATTTTCACCCTGTCTATCTTATCATACACGACAATGGCCGTTTCCGCTTGCCCCACAGTGACCCTGTAAGAACCGGGGGCAATATTCCTGCCCGCCGTGATCTGCAGGGTGACACTATTGCTGTCTTGATGGACAATTGACAGCCCAAGCCCTTTATCTGCACTGGCTTTTCCTGTTAAGCCCGTGCCGTGGAGAATGATCTGCTTTGTCTCCCCCTGCCGCAGATAGTCCGAAGATTGTGTTAAAACCTGCGTTTCCGCGCCGTCCATGCGCACGGCCTGAAATTCACCGCCAATATCATAATATATCGCATCATGCCACCGGCCTGTCATGCGATTTCCATCTTCAGACAGGGCATAAACTTCGCGGGTTTCCGTGCCGTTTAAAATACCGGAGCCGCGCCACTCATACCCCGTATAGATCACAGACTTGCTGTTCCCTGTTATAGATTTCCCCTTTTGGCCCATATCATTCAGGTCATATTCCGCTTTATAAAAATCGCCGTCCCGCGAAACTATCATTATACCTTCATAGCCGCCCTGCCCCGGGCGATGGCCCGTCACGCGCCACAGACCAACCGGACTTTTATAGGCGGCGGCCTTCCACTGATCCCAATCCGCATTTTGAAAAGGATAAAGCTCGGCCAGCTCCTTGTAGGTTTTACTGGTCACCTCCTGCCACCAGAAACGATCCCGCGCACGGGCCTGATATTCAAGCGACGGATATTGGCCCACATGAAAATGCATATGTTTCAGCCAATCTTCCGCTGTGCGGCGCTGAAGGCCGTAACGGGCATTGGTATGACAGCGCCCGCATAAGGCATCCAGATCATCATTGGGGGCCGTATCAACAAAATGCGCCCGCTGTTCGAGCACGTAACGGAACGGCGCGGATTCTTTGGGCGACAGACCATTTTCTGCGGATAAATATTTGATAATGGCAAATCGGTCATCGCTGTCAACCGCAAGCCCATGAAGATGCTCCATACGAAAAATGGTCATGTCCCAGCCTTCCGGCGTTTTACGCACGTCAGATATGCGGGTAAGGCCCCCTTTATCCGTCTGTTCGTGACAGGCGGCGCAATAATCATTAACCAACGCCTTGCCTTTAAAATCACCGGTAGAATCATTGGCCGAAACAGATGTTAAAACGGCTGATAAAATAAACAATGTTAACCCTGATACAAAGAGGCCCCTTTTTCCAGACATGGTTTTTCCCATATTTAATCGTGCTATTTGATATGACTATTGAAGAAGGCAGCCTTCCTGTCAAAGTAAAAAGGCTGCCTTGCTTAAATTTTAGAAGTTATAGGTGGCATTCACGCCCCATGTGCGGGGCTGCCCGTAATATTGCTCAACCATGCCAAACAAGCCGCCATTCGCCACCGTGCCTGACAGGTCAAATGTCTGAACCAGATATTCGGTATCCGTGATATTTTTCACAAATAACCGCAGGCTCCAGTCCTGATCTTCGGGCAGATATGTAATCGATGCGTTACCAACAAAATAGCCGTCTTCGGTCAAGGCATTTGTACTGAGCAGGCCAAAAGTATGCGCGCCGCGATATTGACCATCAACCTGCACCGCAACCGCGCCGGACGCAACCTTGAACTCATGACGCAGCAATCCGTTAAAATTCCATTTTGGTGTCTGTACCGGACGCAATGTCGCCCCCGGCAAGATCGCCGCGACCGTCCCCGCAGGGGTTGCGATATCAATGGTGATGCCCGGAACATTTGTCACATCAGCATCAATATAGGCAATGCCAAATTGTACGTCCATGCCATCTGCCGGATTAAGCTGTAATTCCAGTTCAAAGCCTTTGTTTTTTGAATCCGCATTCAGGGTAAAGGTGTCCAGACCAATAATGGCAAAAGCCTGATAATCATTATAGTCGTAATAATAGGCCGCCCCATTCAAGCGGGCCTTCCCATCGGCAAAATCCCACTTAAACCCAACCTCGAAGGCATCAAGCGTTTCCGGGGAATATTTCATAAACGCATCGGTCACATAAATATCCGTCGGCAATAACGGCGCATTAAATCCGCCGGACTTCACACCCCTGTTCCAACTGGCATAAAACAGCGCATCATCACTGGGGCGATAATTTGCCTGAAGCCTTGCAGACCAGTTTTTATCATGGCGCGCACCGGTATAGGGCGGCAAGGCATCGCCAATTTCAACCGCATTGGGATCAATCCCGTTGACCGAGGTATCCGGATATAAATAGAGCACATCGCGGTAAAAATGATCTTTCTTTTCATCAATATAACGGAAGCCCGCGATCAAGCTCACCTGTTCATTCAGCGCATATTCAACCTGTCCGAACAAAGACCATGTTTTCACATTTGTTTGATACGGGTTTCTAATGCCGTTAAAGCCAAGAACTTCAATCGGGCCAAACAAAGCCTCAAACAGGCCCGGCATAATGCCGCCGTTGGTATCATCAATATCAAGATCCATATAATAAAAGCCTGTCACCCATTTCATTTTTTCCGTCTCGCCGGACAGACGAAGCTCTTGCGAAAATTGCTTGGCGTCCGTGGTCAGAAAGAAATTAAAATATTTAAACGGTGAGGCGTCTGAATCCTCAATATAATTGCGGTTTACCGACTGGTAATCGGTAATGCTGGTCAGCTCCATACCATCCAGGGCCCATTTCAAGCTGCCGGTAAAGCCATAGGTTTTCAGCTTGTTGCGGCCCGGTGAATCGTAATCTCCGGCAAAAACATCGCCGTCATTATCAAGATAATTATCCAGATTGGTGATGGGCACAGTTGGCGTCAATATGCCATCGGGGTTTTCCGCTGACACATTCTCGAAAAACCCTGTACGGATATCTTGCTGGCCGAAACGGGCATTCAAAAGAATTTCAACATCTTCATTTGGTGTGAATAGCGCTTGCAGGCGGCCGGCGGTTTCATTGGCATTATTCAGTTTTGCCTCCGGTTGAAGACGATTGGTTACATAGCCGTCCCCCTGATGGGTGGCGACAGAAGCCCGCATGGTCAGTTTTTCATTCAGGGGCAGATTAACCGCCCCCTGCATTTTAATCCGATCAAAACTGCCATAGCTGATGCTGCCATATCCGCCGAATTCCGGCCCCGGCTTTGTGGTCACATAATGGACAAGGCCGCCCGTGGCATTCCGGCCAAACAAGGTGCCTTGGGGGCCGCGCAAAATTTCAACCCGCTCAATATCAAACAGCATGAACCCCGCGCCGGACATTTGAGAGATATAAACCTCATCCACATAAACCGCGACCGGGCTTTCCACATTGGTGGTAAAATCATTATTGGCCACACCGCGAATGCCAATGGAATAATTGGCCTCGCCGTTGGGCTGCAAAGTGCTGACCCCCGGGGCCATGGCGGTGACCTCCTGCGCATTGGTATAGCCCATGGCCGCCAGCTGTTCGCGGGAAAAGGCTGAGATGGAGATCCCCACATCCTGCGCCGACTGGGCGCGTTTTTGCGCGGTCACGACAACCTCCTCCATCAACATTTGTGCCGATGCGGTTTGGACAATGGCGGTGGTGGTTAACAATGCGGCGCCGGCAAGCAGGCTTGCCGCCCGCCCCGAGACCAGATTTTTCCCCAAGACTAGTTTTTTTATGCGATTGTTCATGTTTTTCTCCCTTAAGTATAATTTTCCCATAGTGCGTAGAATAACTTTCCCTGCGCCAAAGGCCAACCTAGACAAAGGGCTATATCAATCGGGCCACCCGATACTAAAGTATCATTCCCCGCCACGGCTCCCTTACGAAACCGCATAAAAAATACGCAAAAGGGTTTTTTATTAATGCCAAGGTCTAACTTTTCTTACCCTTCGGCCCGTGCGATAATTTAAGCCATATTAAATTCATACCGGATATGCCATATTAAATTCATACAGGATATTTTGAGGAGCAAGAAAAATGACAACAACAGAACAATTAGAAAATTTACATCGTAAAACACGGGATTTTATTTCTTCGCCCCGAAAAATGCTTGTGAACGGCCAATGGACAGCATCGGCCAGCGGCAAGAGTTTTGATACGCTCGACCCCTCAACGGGCGAGGTGATTGTTCAGGTTGCCGAAGGCGACAAAGAAGATATAGATCGCGCCGTAACTGCTGCCCGCGCCGCCTTTGAAGATGGCCCCTGGCCCAGTATGAATCCAACAGCCAGAGAGCGTTGCATGCATAAACTCGCCGACCTTATGGAGGAAAACGCAGATATTCTGGCAGAGCTGGAAGCCCTGGACAATGGTAAAAATGTGGCCATTGCCCGCGCCGTGGATATTCAGCTGGCCATTGATTATATCCGATATATGGCGGGCTGGCCCACCAAAATTATGGGCAATATCCTGCCCTTGTCCGTGCCCTATGCGCCGGATGCAAAGTTTTTAGGTTATACTTTAAAAGAACCTGTGGGCGTTGTCGGACAAATTATCCCGTGGAATTTTCCGACCCTTATGTGCGCATGGAAATTGGGGGTTGCCCTTGCCTCGGGCTGCACCGTGGTTTTAAAGCCGGCGGAAGAAACGCCGCTTACCGCATTATATATTGGTGACTTAATCTGTCAGGCCGGCTTTCCGGATGGTGTTGTCAATATCGTTCCGGGCTACGGCCATACCGCCGGCGCCGCCTTGACCACACATAAACAAGTTGACAAAATTGCCTTCACCGGATCAACCGAGGTAGGTAAAATCATCATCAAAGCCGCAGCGGACACCATGAAAAATGTCTCCATGGAGCTTGGCGGAAAATCACCGGCAATAATTCTGCCCGATGCGGATCTGGATATTGCCATTCCGGGGGCGGCAAGTGCCATATTCTTTAATCAGGGACAAGTATGCTGCGCGGGATCCCGCCTGTTTGTACCGGATGGCCTGTATGATCAAGTGATCGAAGGCCTGGCAGAAGCGGCCAATGCCATGAAAATAGGCCCGGGGCTAAATCCGGATAATATGATCAATCCTTTGGTCTCGCAGATTCAATATGACCGGGTTATGGGCTATATCGACAGTGGCCGCGCCGAAGGAGCCGATATTATCGCCGGCGGCAAACGCCGGGGCGATAAAGGCTATTTTGTCGAACCAACCATTCTGGGCAATACCAACCGCGACATGAAAGTGGTTCGCGAAGAAATTTTCGGCCCTGTGGTTTGCGTACAGCGCTATAATGATGTTGATGACATCGCCAAACTGGCCAATGATACCGTATATGGTTTGGGCGCCAGCATCTGGACAAAAGATGTGAGCAACATCATCAATATTGTGCCTAAAATAAGGGCCGGAACCGTTTGGGTCAATTGTCACAATATACTGGATGTCGCCATGCCCTTCGGCGGCTATAAACAGTCCGGCTTTGGCAAGGATATGGGCAAAGAAGCCCTTGATTCATATCTGGAAACAAAATCCGTTTGTATCATGGCCTGATTTTCCTTGTCTTTAGGGGCGATCCTTCCTTAAACTTGAGCGCAAAGGCAGGAGAGTAATGGATGGCCGTCATTAAAAAAGCCGTTTCACAATATCAAGATGCCCGGCAGGCGGCAGGTGAGCTGTTTCAACAGCTTTGCGAAACCGGCCCGCCGCCGGCCTTATGCCTGTTTTTTTGTTCGCCCAATTATGATCTGGACCTGTTGGAAAAAGAATTATCCCGCTGTTTCGGCAATATTCCTTTGGTGGGCTGCACCACCGCCGGTGAAATAACCCCTCTTGGCTATCAGGAGGACAGCATCACGGCCGTTGCCTTTCCAAAAAATCATTTCAAAATTGTCACGCAGCGGCTGGATAATATAAGCCGGTTTAAAATTCAGGACGGCATGGATATTGGCGGAAATCTGGTGGCCAGCTTTAAAAAATCCATCCCCACGGCCAATGGCCATAACAGCTTCGCCTTTATGTTAATTGACGGCATGAGCAATGCGGAAGAACGGGTCACGGCCTCCATCGGCAGTCAATTGGGCGACATTCCGCTGGTTGGCGGGTCGACAGCGGATAATTGGGATCTGAAAAAAACCCGTATTTTCTTCAATGGCCATTTTTTGCGCGATACGGCGGTCGTTATTTTATTTCATACTGAATTGCCCTTTCGGGTGCAATATGCCCACCATTATGTGGCCGGAAAGGCCCGGGCGGTCATTACAGAGGCCGACCCCATCACCAGAATTGTTCATGAAATAAATGGTCTGCCTGCGACTCAGGAATATGCCAGACTTTGCGGCGTGGATGAAAAAGATCTTTCCATTTCTGTTTGCAGCAACCACCCTATTTTAATGAAAATTGGCGGAAAATATTATTCGCGGGGCGTGGTCGAAGTCAATCATGACGCGCAAACCATTCATTTTGCCTGCGCCATCGGCAAGGGTGTTGTCTGCAGTATTGCGCGGCCCTCTGACCCGGTTGCCAATACAAGGCAGCTTTTTCAGGATATTCGCGCCGAAATTGGCTCGCTGGATCTGGTTTTGGGGTGTGATTGCGCCGCCCGGAAAATGATTTATGAACAGCAGGGGCTCATGGACGATATCTCCCGGATTTATGTGGAAAATAATGTCATTGGCTTTGCCTCCTTTGGCGAACAATATAATACCATCCATATGAATAATTCTTTCTGCTGTATCGCGATTGGTAAAGAAACAGAAATCGTGGAAAAAGATAATGCGTGACCAGAAGAGCCCCTATACGGATAAAGACATAGAACAGCTGGTCATGGAAAATGCCCGTCTGAATAAAATACTTCAGGTTTTAATGGACAGGGTTGAGCAGGAAATGGATCAACAGCAGGATAGTTTCACCATTTTCCAAACCGCCATCAAACTCGAAGAAACCGTAATCCAGCGCACAAATGAATTAAAAGACCTGAACAGCCGGCTCATGAAAGAACTGGAGGAGCGGCAAAAGGTCGAAGAAAAACTGCAAATAGCCAAAAAACAGGCGGAAGAAGCCAACAAAAGCAAGACAACTTTTCTGGCCACCGCCAGTCATGACTTGCGGCAACCCCTCAATGCCGCGCGGCTGTTTATCGGTTCTCTCGCGGGCGCGGATATTGGCGCAAAAAATGCCCATTATGTGGCCCGGATCGGTAATTCCCTTGACGCACTGGATGATTTATTGGGTATATTGCTCAATATTTCGCAACTGGATTCAGGCGGTATCATTCCCCGCTTTTGTCATTTTTACTTGCAGGATCTGTTAAACAGGGTTGTTCCGGATTATATCCAGTCGGGGCAGGAAAGAGGGCTTGATATTCGCATGGTACCCTCTTCTTCTATTGTCTATAGCGACCCCCGTTTTTTAGAGACCATATTACGGAACTTCCTCAGCAACGCGGTGCGCTATACCAAAAAAGGCGGCGTGCTGGTTGGCTGCCGGATGCGGGCCGGCAAAATCATTCTGCAAGTATTTGATACGGGTATTGGCATCAAGGAAAGCCAGTTGGACGACATATTCGAGGAATTTATTCAGGTTCATGAAGACCATACGGCAGGCGGGCGCGGCATTGGCCTGGGCCTGTCTATTGTCCGGCGCGTGTCCGGGCTGTTGGACGCCCCTGTCGAAGTTCGCTCCACCATTGGCAAGGGATCAGTATTCAGTATTGCGCTGCCTCAAGGGGATGACCGGAAAATCACCCGGTTATATTTGGATCACACATCCAATGCGCCCCTTTCCAGGAATTTTGCCAACCGCGTTATGGTGGTGATTGATAATGACAAGAATGTCCTGGAGGGTATGACGGCTTTGCTTGAAAAATGGGGGGCAGACATTATTTCCGGAATGTCTGCCGATGTTTGTCTTGCGCAACTTATTGAAAAAGACATTATTCCGGACATCATTATAGCGGACTATCATTTAAACGGAGATGACACGGGCATAAAGGCTGTCACAGAAATCCATACTGAACTTTCCGGCTTGTCTGATGGGCCAATTCCCGCGATCATCATTACCAGCGACAGGGACCCCAAACTGGAAAAAATGCTGGCACTCAATGATCTGCCGCTCATTCATAAGCCCGTGGCACCGGCAAAACTTCATGCCTTGATCCTGCATCTGCTGCCCTAGGCCAATGTCAGATCTGGGATATTACGCTTTAACATCCGGCTTCTGATTAATGTTTTTAGCGGCAATAACCGCCTGAAGCCGGTTGCTCACCCCAAGCTTGCGCAAAATAGCCGATACATGTGCCTTGACCGTAATCTCGCTTATGCCCAATTCATAGGCAATGATTTTATTGGCCTTTCCCTCGGCAAGAAGGTCAAGCACCGCAAGCTGGCGCGGCGTCAGGGCAGATATATTTTCTTTGGTTTTATCTGTTTCAGGATGCGGAGAAGGGGCCTCCTTGTTAAATTTCGCGATAACGGCGCCCGCCTCCAGCGTCCCCCCAAACAGGCCCAAGGCTTCGGTTGGGATATAGGGGCTGCCCGACATGACAAGCCGGATAGCGTTTTTCATGACCCCCTGGGATGACGATTTGGGCAAATATCCCATGGCCCCATGGGAGAAGCTTTCTCGAACGACATCAGCCTGATCCATCGATGAAACCATCACAACAGGAATGGACGGGGCCTTGCGACGAATTGAAATCAGGCAGGAAAAACCCTCCGCCCCCGGCAGTTTCAAATCAAGCAAGACCAAATCAAAGGCGGGGCCACTATCCAAAGCCTGCAGGGTTTGGGTGGCCGTTGTCGTACAAATACATTCCGCGCCCCCTGAAAACACATCAAGCACGACCCCCTTCAGCGCTTCGTGGAAAAGCGGGTGGTCATCGGCAATTAATATTCGCTTCATATCCGGCAACGCTGCTGTCCTTAAAGTCAGAGGAAGATTTCCTGATGAATAGACTATAGATCAAACCTGATCTCACGAACAATCTTTTATGATTTACGCCTCACTTTCAAAAGCGCCAACAATAAATTTCTGACTTTGATCGGCCCCTTGCTTATAGGATTTTGCCCTGCCCATATCCGATATGTCATCCCAGTTTTCGGCAATCATTTCGGGGGTTGCCTCCGGGCCCAGGAACATGCCGGCGCTTTCCAAAATCTGCGCGCGGGCAAAGGTCCCAGCGCCGGCGGTAATAATCTCGCCTGTCGGGGCTTCCTTGCCGCATAGATATAATACAGCGGGCGATACGGATTCAGGGGTGAGTAAATCCAGCATTTGCGGCGGCATTATATCATCGGTCATGCGGGTTGCCGCAACAGGAGCCAAGGCATTCACCCGAATATTAGATCTAAAAAGCTCAAGTTTTAACGTATTGGTCAGCCCCACAAGGGCAAGCTTTGCCGCACCGTAATTGCTCTGCCCGAAATTACCATACAGCCCGCTGGAGGATGTGGTCATAACGATGCGGCCATATTCCTGATCTTTCATAATCGGCAAAACGGCGCGGGTGGCAATAACGCTGCCCATAAGGTGAACATCCAGCACAGCCTGAAAATCGGACAAGGCCATCTTGCTGAAGGTCTTGTCCCGCAAAATACCCGCATTATTAACCAGAATATCAAGGCGGCCAAAAGCCGACATGGTTTGATCTACCATATCCTGCATGTCGGTCTGTGAGGTAACGTTACCAAAATTTGCCAACGCCCTGCCCCCCTGACTGGTGATCTCCTGAACCACTTTTTCTGCTGCTGATGGGCCAGAATCAAGGCCAGAATCAGGGCCAGAATCAGGGCCAGCTTTATCGCCGCCGTCCCGCGCGCCGCCAAGGTCATTAACCACGACCATGGCCCCGCGCCGCGCAAAAGCATGGGCATGGGCGCGGCCCAGACCACCGCCTGCGCCGGTGATAATCGCGACTTGTCCGGTAAAATCATAGGGCATCTGTTTATTCCTTGAATGTTGTTAAAAAAATGTCGTGGCAGCCTTTTGCCTTATAAAATTTAACATAAATCAATTATCATGAAATAAAAGACAATTTCATATTCAATGCATTTACAAAACCCAGAAAATCATATAGGTGTTGTTGATAATTATTATTAACAACTTATGTATATATCATGACCATTAGATATTTAAGCGATTTAAAAAAAGGCGAAGAAGCGACAATCCTTGGCTTTGATCCAAAAAGCTGTAAAGATATTGATTTTGCGCGTGATCTGGAAGATCGCCTGCTTGAAATCGGTTTTGAAGAAGGCCTGAATGTTAAAATCCTCCATGAAGGGCCCATATCTCGCGACCCGATCGCCGTACGCATCGGGCAGATGACCGTGGCCCTGCGCCGTATGGAGGCCGCAGCGGTAAGAATATATGACGGAAAACCATAAGCAGCATGGCCAATAATTCACCTGATATTAAACAAGACATTAAAATCGCCCTCGTCGGCAGCCCCAATTGCGGCAAAAGCTCCCTGTTTAACAGCCTGACCGGCAGCCGCCAAAAAGTAGCCAATTACCCCGGCGTGACCGTAGAGCGGCGCAGCGGAAAATACACCACTGCGGATGGCAAAGTCATTACCCTGATCGATCTGCCCGGCATCTATAGCCTCAAAGACCGCACCCTTGATGAACGGGTCAGCCGTCAGGTCATCACCGGCACCCATGTGAGTGAAAGTCAGCCCGATCTGTTGCTTTGCGTGGCCGACAGCACCAATCTTCGGGTGCATTTACGCCTCGTATTGGAATTAAAGCACCTTGGCCTGCCGATCATATTGGCACTGAATATGCATGATATGGCACAAAGGGATGATATCAGAATTGATCCCGAGATATTATCCAAAGAATTGGGGGTTCCGGTGGTGACCACCATTGCCGTACGGCGCGGCAGTCTGGATAATTTAAAAAGCCAACTTTCCAGAACGCTCAATGACCTGCCGCCAAAGCAGGAGAGCATGCCCGCCCCGACAACAAGGGAATTGCAACAACAGGCCCGTGATATTGCCGCCCGCGCCACATTGTCCGAAGGATCGCAACATAAAATCACCCGCCAGCTGGACAGGCTTCTGTTACATCCGGTATTTGGCATCCTTATCTTCTTCATTACTTTATTTGGCATGTTCCAACTGGTCTATTTCTGGGCCGCCGCCCCTATGGACCTCATAGAGGGGGGCTTTACCCTGTTGCAGGGTGTTATTTCAGATATTCTGCCCGATAACTGGTTCCGCAGCCTGCTCAATGATGGCATCATTGCGGGCGTGGGCAGTGTTCTGGTCTTCCTGCCGCAAATCATCATTCTTTTTACCTTCATTTTAATATTGGAATCCACCGGCTATATGGCCCGGGCCGCCTTCATTATGGATCGCACCATGGCCATGGTTGGACTGAATGGCCGCGCGTTCATTCCCTTAATGTCCAGCTTTGCCTGCGCCATTCCGGGCATCATGGCCACCCGAACCATCGAACATCACCGGGACCGGATCACCACCATAATGATTGCACCGTTAATGACCTGTTCCGCGCGCATACCGGTTTATGCCCTTCTGATTGGTGCTGTTGTGCCAAACAAACCTATAATTTTCGGCCTGTTCGGCTTGCAGGGTATGGTCTTGTTTGGCTTGTATCTGATCGGTATTGTCAGCGCGTTGATTGTGGCAATGGTGTTGAAAATGACTTTGACCAAGGGCGTGGCCCAGCCGTTTCTTATGGAGCTGCCCAAATATCAGCTGCCGGTTTTTCGACATTTAATGATCAATCTGTGGGAGCGCGTTAAAACATTCCTCAGGCGGGCCGGGACAATTATTTTATATGCGGCCATCGGTTTATGGTTGCTCGCGCAATATCCTAAAAAGCCCATCGGCGGCCTTGAGCCGGATATTTTTTACAGCTATGCGGGTATTATGGGCCGCGCCCTGCAACATATTTTCGCCCCGCTTGGTTTTAACTGGGAAATGTCGATTGCGCTTATTCCCGGCATGGCCGCCCGTGAAGTGGCCATTGGCGCATTGGGCACCGTTTATGCTCTTCAGGGAAATGAGGGGCAGGTTGAACAAAGCTTGCGCACGATCATCCAAAGCAGCTGGTCGCTGCCCACCGCATTTGCTTTTCTGGCCTGGTATATTTTTGCCCCGCAATGTCTTGCCACCCTCGCCACGGTACGCAGAGAAACCAACAGCTGGGGCTGGACCGCCTTTATGACCGGATATCTCTTCGCCCTGGCCTATTTAGCCGCCCTTGCAGTAAATAAAGCCACCATAGCCTTACTGGCTTAAAATACCCCCCTTCATAAATTAAAGAAAAATTTACAAGATATTTACGCTTTTCGGTAACTATTGCTGGATAAAGTTGTCTGGTGAGAGTATTTTTTACATCCTTTGAGTCGGCATCATGGCTTTGGTTTGATTCAATAGCCGGGAAGAATAAAAAGAATGAATCCTGTAGAATATTCTGGCGAAATTTCTGGCCAAGAAAACAGAATAACCTTCCAACTATATGATTGTTGGGCCGGGTTGGCGGGAGATCAGGATATCCCCCCCTTAAAGGCGCTCGCGCCCGAGTCTATCGCCCCCTATAAAAACAATATGGTGCTCATTGACCTGCGCGACCCGGATAACGAGCCAACTTTACAGGTGGTTGGCCAACTTCTGCGTCAGGATGTCGATCAGGACCTCGTCCTTGCCGGCATCAGCGAAATTCCCCGCCGGACTCTGCTCAGCCGCATCACCGACCATTATATGGAGGTTTTGGCCAATAAAAGCCCGATCTCTTTTGACGCAGAATTCCATAATAAGGCCAGGGAAAAAATTCTCTATCGCGGAATTTTGCTACCCTTCAGTGATGACGGGGAAAATATAAATTTCATTCTGGGGGCCATACGCTGGATCAGCGAAAGTGATCGGCCAGAAACAGAAAGAGAAACAAAAAGAGAAACAGAAATAGATTCAAAAGCAGAACAAAGCCCGCAAAGTCACCCCCAAAATCACCCCCAGACTGAGGACTTGCTTCAATCACAGCTGGATCATTGCCGCAGATTGGTGCAAGGAAAAAATGCAGGATCGGATATCAGATCCAGAAAATCATTATATGAGGCCCTGGGGGCCATTCTGGATTTCCACGAAACATGCTGTGCCAATCCTGATCAATATCGCGACCTTCTACAGACTGAGGGCTTAAAGGCGCAAAAACGCGCGCCCTTCACCCCCTGTTTAAAAATGTGCTTTGGCGCGAAATATGACAAAACCCGCCTAACAGAATATGCGGCGGCCTTGTCTTTCGCTCAAAAAAACCATAAAAGCGGCGCGGAAATACCCGAGTTTCTGGGTCAATTTCCGGGGGGCATCAAAGGCTGCGTGCGGGCCATGCGAGAGGGCCGCACCATGGCAACCCATGCCCCCGCGCAAGACCTTCAGAAAGAAAAACAGAAAATCATTCATAGCATGCCGCCCATTGCCAAATTTTCACTGGAAGCCTCTGAGGCAGATATTTATAAAGATGAATTATGCCTGATTCTCGGGCGGCGAAACGGCGCGCATATAGACGTTATGAAAATTCTGAAAGAAGAAGAAAAAATATTGCCTCACATTCTAAGACTATTCATGAAAGACCTGTAAAGCAAAAGAATAACCCTGTTTTAATTAATATACCCGACGACATCTCACTATACCAATGTGATAAAAAGGACAAAAAAGTGACGAGCTGGACACAAAAAAAACTCAAGATTGACGCCATTGCAGATTTTGCTGCCGAAAGATTAAAGTCATCCTATGATGCGGGACATAATGCTGAATTCAATCAATTTATTCAGGATATGTATAAATATGCTGCCCCCGAGGAATTGGCCAATCGCCCCATTGATGAGCTTTACGCCGCCGCTCTTTCCCTGTGGAAATTTTGCGGTCAGCGTGCTGCGGGCCTCAGTAAAATCAAGGTATTCAACCCAACATTGGAGGAGCACGGCTGGACAGCAAACCATACCGTCATTCAAATCGTCAATGATGACATGCCCTTTCTTCTGGATTCCATCACATCAAACCTGCTTGAAGATGGCAATGACTTGCATATGCTGGTTCATCCAATCATTTCGTTCCAGCGAGATAAAAATGGCAATATTCTGCTCGCTTCATCCGAGAAAAAGGGCAAAAAAACCGGCGGCGTAAAAGTCACCGAATCCATCATGCATATTGAAATTACTGCCATGACGGATCCAAACCATATCGCCGCGCTGGAGGCCAAGCTCAATAAGGTTGTCGGCTTTATTCGCGCGGCCATTGATGACTGGAAACCCATGCTCGCCAAGATGACAGAGGTGAGCAAGAATCTATCCAGCCTTCCAAAGTCAGCTGCAGACCCAAAACAAGCCAAAGAAGCTGTAGAGTTCCTGAAATGGTTGAAGGATGATAATTTCACCGTCCTCGGGTACCGGGAATATTTCCATACGCCTGCAAAAAGATCCCGCGGCGACGGCTATGGCATTCTGCGCGACCCTGATGTCTATATATTAAAAGGGCCAGAGGGTTTGGTGGCAATCTCTCCGGAAATTGAATATTTTATGAAGCAGCCGGATGTGATGCTGATCACCAAGGCAAATGTCAAATCCCTTGTCCACAGGGTTGTCCATATGGATTATATTGGTTTCAAGAAATATGATGCCAAGGGCAAGGTCGTCAGCGAAATTCGTTTCGTCGGCCTGTTTACCGCACAATCCTATCAACAACGCGCCGAAACTGTCCCTTACCTTGATCGGAAAGTCCGTCATGTGATCGAAGATTCCGGCTTTACGGCAGAAAGTCATGATGGCCGTGCGCTCATGCATATTCTGGAAACCCTGCCCAGAGACGAGCTATTCCAAATCAAAGAAGAGCTGCTTCTGGAAACAGCCATGGGCATATTACATCTGAAAGTCATGCCCCGTTGTCAGGCGTTCATCCGCAAAGACCGTTTTGAGCGTTATGTTTCCGCCCTGGTTTTTGTGCCGCGCGACTTATATGATTCTACGCTGCGGGGTAAAGTGGAAAAAATTCTCTGTGAAGCTTATAACGGCGAATTATCCTCCCATTATGCCCAGTTGAGTAATGAACGTATTGCCCGCTGGCATTTTATCATTCGCACAAAGCCGGGCAACGTACCAAACCCGGACACTGCAATTATTAATAAACGGCTCGCAGAAGCTGCCCAGCGCTGGAATGACCATCTTCACGAAGTCCTTAATGAACGTTGGGGCGAGGAAGTGGGCACCAGCCTGTTCAAAAAATATTACAAGTCATTTTCACAATCTTACCGGCATCATTTTGACCCTCGTTTTGCCGTAACGGATATTGAAAAAGTCGAACAGCTGCCGGAAAGCGACAACATTCAATTTAATTTCTACCGTCTGGCAGAAGACCCCGACAATGCCATCCGGTTGAAAATATATACCAGCCACCAGACCATCGCCCTCAGCGATTGTCTGCCCATGCTGGAAAATCTTGGCCTGCGGGTTATCGAAGAATATGCCTTTTCGGTCAATACGGAAGAGTGCGGCAAAAATGTCAACCACGCCATCCATGATTTTTATCTTGAAGATCCGGCAAATAATTCTTTTGATCTGTCCAATATGAAAGACCGGCTGGAGAATAGCCTGCGGGCCGTCTGGATTGAGCGCATTGATAATGACGGGTTCAACAAACTGGTCTTTCGCGCGGGCATGAATTACCGCCAGGTGCTGGTCCTTAGAATTTACAGTAAATATCTGCGCCAGCTTGGCCTGTCCTATAGCGAATCTTACATGCAGGATACCCTGATCCAATATTGGGAAACAGCGCGGGATTTATCACAGTTGTTCGAGATAAATTTTTCCATTGTTCTGCCAAAAGGCCTTGACCGCGAACAAGAAGCGGCCAAGATTGAAAAAAACATCCGAAAGCAGCTGGAAAATGTGGACAGTCTGGATCAGGACCGCATATTGCGCAGCTATCTTAATGTTATCACAAGCTCTCTTCGGACAAATTTTTATCAATCTGAAGAGGATGGTACGAACAAGCCTTATGTCTCCATCAAAATCAACAGCCGTAACGTCAAAGAGGCGCCAAAACCCCGGCCTTATGCCGAAGTTTTTGTATATTCCCCGCGATTTGAGGGCGTGCATCTTCGTTTCGGCCCTGTGGCGCGCGGCGGCCTGCGCTGGTCCGATCGCCGCGAAGATTACCGCACAGAAGTTCTGGGTCTTGTGAAAGCCCAGCAGGTTAAAAACACCGTCATTGTCCCCGTTGGTGCCAAGGGCGGGTTTGTCCCAAAAAAAATACCCGCGAACGCCAACAGAGACGCTATTATGGAAGAGGGGGTAGCCTGTTATAAAACCTTCATTTCCGGGTTGCTGGATATCACGGATAATTTAAAAGATAATGACGTTGTCCCGCCGAAACAAGTTGTCCGGCGGGATGGTGATGACCCTTACCTTGTGGTCGCGGCAGACAAAGGAACCGCCACCTTCTCGGATATCGCCAATGGCATTGCCAAACATTATGGCTTCTGGCTGGATGATGCCTTTGCCTCTGGTGGCTCCAACGGCTATGACCATAAAAAAATGGGCATTACCGCCAAGGGTGCCTGGGTCTCGGTTCAACGCCATTTCAGGGAAAAGGATATTAATGTTCAAACAGATTCCATCTCCATTATCGGGGTTGGCGATATGTCTGGCGACGTCTTTGGCAATGGCTTGCTCTGTTCACAGGCTGTAAAGCTCGTCGCCGCCTTTGACCATCGGGATATTTTTATTGACCCGAACCCGGATCCCGCGACAAGTTATGCCGAGCGCAAGCGCCTGTTCGACCTGCCCCGTTCCAGCTGGGAGGATTACAATAAAAAACTTATTTCCAGAGGCGGCGGCGTCTTTAGCCGAAAATCCAAGTCCATTCCGCTCAGCCCGGAAATGAAACGACTGCTGGGTTTTGATGATTCCCAAGACGCGGCAGCCCCCAATGAGGTCATGAGAGCCATTCTCACCTCCCGCGCAGACCTCTTGTGGTTTGGCGGTATTGGCACCTATATCAAATCCTCGCGCGAGAGCCATTCCCAGGCCGGGGATCGCGCCAATGATGCCATTCGCATTGACGGGCGCGAGCTTAATTGTGTCGCCGTGGCCGAGGGCGGAAACCTTGCCTGCACGCAGCGCGGCCGAATAGAATATTGCCTCAATGGCGGATTGATCAATACGGATGCGGTCGATAATTCCGCCGGCGTGGATTGTTCGGACAATGAGGTAAATATCAAAATTTTGCTCAATGCGCTGGTAGAGGACGGCAAGCTCACCCCAAAACAACGGGATAATCTTCTTGTGGAAATGACCGACGAAGTGAGCGAGATTGTTCTCCACGACAATTATCTGCAAACGCAGGCCATCAGCCTCGCAAGATCCAGCAGCATTCGCGAGCTGGACAGCTTTGTCCGCTTCATGGATGATCTGGAAAAAACCGCCCATCTGGACCGGGAACTGGAATTTCTGCCCACCGATGATGAATTGATTGAGCGGACAGAAGGTGAGCTGGGCCTGACCCGCCCGGAAATTGCCGTCCTGATCGCCTATTCCAAAATGGGGCTTTATGATGACCTGATGGACAGCGATATTCTGGACGACCCTTATCTGGAAAAATATCTTATCCGGGCCTTTCCTGCCCAGCTTCGGGAAAATTATCCTGAGGATATCTGCAAACATCAACTCAAACGCGACATCATTGCCAAGGAAATCTGTAATGAGATCGTCAATCGCGGCGGCATTCAATCCATTAAAGAAGAAACCGGCGCAATGCCATCGGATATTGCCCGGGCCTCTCTTCTTGCGGCGGAAGTCTTTGGCTTGAATGACCTTTATAAAAATATTGAAAGCCTTGATTATATCGCGCCGGCCACTATTCAAATCCTGATGTTAATGGATGTAGAGGCCTTTGCCCGCCGTCAAACCATATGGTTCCTGAATAATACAGATTCAAATCGGCCCATACAGGATATTATCGACCAGTTCAAACCGGGCATTCAACAATTATTCGACGCGTCATCGGCGTTACAAGACTCATGCGATGATGGCCTGAAAAGTAAAATTGCCATGTATTGCGAACAGGGCGTTGATGAAAGACTGGCCACCCATATAGCCAATCTGGAATTAAAAATTGCGGCCTGTGATATTGTGCTGGTCGCCCTTGATATGAAAATTGATGTGGAAGATGTTGCGCGAGCCTACTTTATGCTGGGGGATAAAATTGGCTTTGACTGGTTACGGGCCGAAGCAGAACTGGTGGAATCTTCAGACCATTGGGACAGGCTTGCCATCAATAGTGTTGTAACCGATCTTCTGGATCAACAAAAGAATCTGACTCGTTCTGCACTGAAGGACTTGAGAGAAGGTGACAGCATTGACGCCGCACAAAGCTGGTTGGAAAAAATCGGAAATTCAACAGATCGAATCCAAAAATTAATCCATGACTTTCAGACCTCTGGCCGTATTAACGTGACCAAGCTTGGTTTCGCCGCCCGCCAGATCAGAAATGTGATTATTGATTAATCTGTAAGAACCCAAATAAAAAGCGGCTCTATGTGAGCCGCTTTTTTATTCTATTTCGCCAGAACACTCTGACAATCAATGCCTGAAATGGCGCATTCCCGTCATAACCATGGCAAGGCCGCGCTCATTGGCCGCGGCGATCACTTCCTCATCACGCATGGATCCGCCCGGCTGAATCACGGCGGTAACGCCGGCCTCTGCGGCGTGAATCAAGCCATCGGCAAAGGGAAAAAAGGCATCCGATGCCACCACAGATCCTTTGGTCATGGCCTCTGATAATCCGGCGGCAGCACTGGCATCTTCTGATTTTCGTACCGCAACGCGCGCGCTGTCAATGCGGCTCATCTGTCCGGCTCCGATACCGACGGTCGCCCCGTCCTTGACATAAATAATCGCGTTTGATTTCACATGTTTACATACTGTAAAAGCAAACAACAGATCTTGTAATTCCTGCGGCGTCGGACGGCGTTCCGTCACCACTTTCAAATCATCCATGGTGACTTTACCATTGTCTCTGGCCTGCAGCAGATAACCGCCGGCAACGGATTTTATGGTTTGGCCGCCGGCCCGCGGATCGGCCAGGCCGCCGGTTAAAAGCAGCCGCAGGTTTTTCTTTCCCGCCAAAATTTCCAGCGCCTTTTCATCGGCATCGGGGGCAATCACCACCTCGGTAAAGATTTTAACGATCTCTTCGGCGGTCGCCGCATCCAGCGTGCCATTCAAGGCAATAATACCGCCAAAGGCGCTTGTCTGATCACACAGCAAGGCGCGCTTATAGGCCTCGGTCAATGTGGCGGCCTGCGCCACACCGCACGGGTTGGCATGTTTGATAATCGCAACCGCCGGGCCGATTTTTGAGCCAAATTCACTGACCAGCTCAAAGGCCGCATCAGTATCATTCAGATTATTATAGCTCAATTCCTTGCCCTGAATTTGCCGCGCTGTCGCAATGCCGGGCCGGGGCTTGGAACCACGGCTTGTGTAAAAGGCAGCGTCCTGATGGGGGTTTTCGCCGTAACGTAATATTTGCTGACGATTGGCGGTAATGTTAATCCGATCCGGATAGGCATGTCCGACCTCTTTCGCGAACCAGCTGGAAATGGCTGCATCATAAGACCCCGTTCGCGCAAAAGCCGTTGCGGCCAGCTTTTTACGCAACGCTATAGTTGTGGCGCCGTTATTTTCCATCATGGAAGCTCTGACCGCGTCATAATCGCCGGCTTCGACGACCACTGTCACAAATTTATGGTTCTTCGCAGCAGACCGGATCATGGCCGGGCCGCCAATATCAATATTTTCAATGCATGTGGCGAAATCCGCGCCCTTTTCCACGGTTTCTTCAAAAGGGTATAAGTTAACCACCAGCAAATCAATCCGGGCGATATCATGGTCGGCCATGGCCTTGACATGGGCCTCATCATCCCGCAGCGCGAGCAGGCCGCCGTGGATTTTTGGGTGCAATGTCTTGACCCGGCCATCCATCATTTCCGGAAATCCCGTGTGATCCGATACTTCCGTCACAGCGACGCCCGCATCGGCCAATGCCTTGGCCGTGCCGCCGGTAGACAGAATTTCCACCCCCTGACTTTCAAGAAATTGCCCGAATTCTATCAGGCCGCTTTTATCAGATACGGACAATAATGCCCGCTTGATGGGGGCTGGGTTTCTATCACTCATCACATGATCCTACTCAATTTCGTTGTCCGGAATTACAAAACTAGGGCGTAAAGGATTAGGGTCGCTGCCGCAAGAAAAAAATCAGGCTTTTCCTGAAGTCTTCTGTTCAATGCGGCGCAGTGACCATTTTATCACGGTTTTTGACTCGCTTGCGGTTACTATTTGGCCTGATATGACAATCTGGCGCGTTTTTTTCTGACGATTTCCCTCTCCAAGATACAAGCTTTCTTCCAGAAACAGCCTTCCGCCCGAACATTGAAATTGCCAATATTCCGATGTCGGCAGCCGCAATAACAGACGATCATCCGCCCCTTGCCGGGTGATCGTGACATCCGGGTGAATATGAAAACGAACATCAAATTTTGGCGGCTCTTCTTTGAGTAATGGCGTTTTAACCTCCAGAATATCCTCTCCGCGCACATCATCACCAGTATCATTCATATAAATTGTCCGGTGATGCATAACGCCAAAATGCCGCATATAGCCATCATGGCTGGCTTCCAGCAACAGATGGCCATCCACGTTGCTTTGCTGGCTCTCCACCATCGTCGGGCCGCGCCCGATCAAGCCATCAGGACGAATTTCGCTGGAATTTTTATCTTGCAGGACAATTGTTGAGTGGGCGGCCGTTGACCGCGCCAACCTGTCAAGGTCATTCGTCGCAAGATTGGGCAGCGCGCGCGCACTGCCGCAATTTACAATGATCCTTTGTTTGGCGCAGCTCATTTCAAACGACAAGGTTCCGGCATGGCAATGCTGGCTGATATCCACAGGGGCCGGCGGGCCGGTATCGATAATGACAAGCACACTCCCTTGCTGAAGTCGCCTATAACTACTTTTTTCATCCGTAACCTTAAAGGGCTCTTGGGCGGCGTCTTTTGCAGATTTGGCAAGACACAGGGTAGCGGCTATTTCTTGCGCGTCCAGCCCAGCCGCGCCATTAAAAAGTGCGAGGCGGCCATCACCATGCACCATCGCCTTTAGACTTGCCGCCATATGGTTTATGGCGACATTCAACTTTTCTGGAACATCATGCCCCATAGCCTTATAAGACGCCCGGATCATCAGAAAATTTCGCAGAATATGATAGATATCTTCCGGACAACGGCTTTGGGTTCCGCCGTCCTCAAGTATTTCTTCGTCCAAAGCCTGATGGAGTAAGGATGTGCCTTTTTTCAACCAGTCTTCGCCATAAGGAATATAAAGGCCCGCGAGAATAAGCCCCATAACGGCATTCATCCGAGGCAGGCCCCGCAGGGATTTATCTGCGGCATAATGAAGATGGCGCGACTGGCGGGCCAGACAATTTAATATTTTGCTGCGGTATATCATGTCATTGCTGTCAAGAATAAGCGGCGCATAAACCATCCAATTGACAATCCGCTGACCAATGATGTCCGGCAACCAGAACAGCTCATGCCATTGATCATAATTTTCAAGCCAGTGCGCCGTCAATGCCTGGGCTTTCTTACGCGCGGCATTCCGGTCCAGGCAGAGATTTAAATCCCTAAGCCAGCAAAAAGAATGTAAATATTCCTGCCATTTCAGCCCCAAGGCACGGGCGTGCCATATGTCATCCCCGTGCCATTCACCGTTTTTATGGTTTGGATTCTTCAAGACCTGCCCCGCGCAAAAAAATCGATTGGACAGAATATGAGAGCCCGCCGCCACCGATATGGATGGCCCCGTTCTGGCCCAAAGATCTTTTGGCGTGCCAAGCAAGCGCAGGGGGTGTTTGCCTTTCAGGCGATATTCATGATACCGGCTGGCATAGCTGGCCCTTTTCGCCAGCGCCTTAAGGTGTTTTTGAATTTTGCCCATATGCGGCGTATCTGTTTGGCGGTGAATTTGCGACATAGATGTTTGTCTCTGAGATGTTTGTCTCTGATGGTCATTCAGGCAGAAAAAATTATTATATCACATGTTTTAGAATGGGGCAGCCTTATCCCCGAAGTTTCCGAATATTCTCGGCATAATGGGCGGGGCCGCCGGTAAAGCTTGCCGTTCCCGCGACCAGAACATCTGCGCCGGCCTGCGTCACCAGTTTTGCGGTCTCAGGCGTGATGCCGCCATCAACCTGAAGATCAATATCCCGGCCACTATCCTCAATCATCTGGCGAATCCGGCTTATTTTCGCCAATTGGCTCATAATGAATTTCTGGCCGCCAAATCCGGGGTTGACGCTCATGACCAGAATCAAATCCACCATATCCATCACATTGTCCAGCATTTCCACCGGCGAGCCCGGATTCAGGGAAATTCCGGCCTTGATGCCCAGTGATTTAATCAGCTGAAGCGTCCGGTGAAAATGCGGCGTTGCTTCGGCATGAATGGTGATAATATCAGAGCCCGCATCGGCAAAATCCTTGATATAAGCATCCACAGGAGAAATCATCAGATGGACATCAAAGACTTTCTTACTGAATGGCCTTATGGCCTTCACCACCGCCGGGCCAATGGTAATATTGGGCACAAAATGACCATCCATCACATCCACATGAATATAATCCGCGCCGGCCGCATCAATGGCCGCGATTTCAGCACCCAGCTGAGCAAAATCCGCCGAGAGGATCGAAGGGGCAATTCTGATATTTTTTTGCATAGATAGTCCCTAAAAATTAATCTGCCGTTTTTGTCAGGCGGCTTATGAAAAACCCGTCCATCCCCCCGGGATAATTATGGGGCAGGGTTTGTACGTCACCCTCAGGCAACACAGAATTCTCAAACCCGGGCAATTCCGCCGCGTTAATTCTCTTTCGTTTTACCGCCGCGCTGCGCTCCAGTAAAGCTTTTATCTGATCCGGACCCTCTTCGGCCTGCAATGAACATACACAATAAACCAGCACGCCGCCCACAGGCATCATCTCAATCGCCGCATCAAGAAGCCGCGCCTGTATCTCTGCCAGCGCCGTAATATCCCCCGGGCCCCTGCTGCGGCTGACATCCGGGTGGCGGCGCATGGTGCCGGTCGAAGAACAGGGCGCATCAAGCAGGATATAAGGAAATTCCTTTTCCGGTTTATAATGCGCCGCATCTGACGTCACAACGTCACAGGAAAGTTTCAGGCGGTCCATATTTTCCTGCAGCCGCCGCAAGCGCCGTTTTGACTGGTCTACAGCGGTGACCATGCAGCCCTTGGCGGCGGATTGCGCGGCCTTGCCCCCGGGCGCGGCACAAAGATCTAAAACAAAATCGCCTTCTTTGGCGCCCAAAAGCGTTACCGGCAGGCTGGCGGCCACATCCTGTATCCACCAAACCCCGTCATCATAGCCGGGAAGATTCTGCACAAGCCCGGGTTTTTCCACCCTGACCGATCCATTGGGCAATAACATCCCGCCAAGCTTTGCCGCCCAAGCCTCTCCGTCCAATTGGGGCTTCAGGGTAAAATCCAGCGGCGGCTCTTCCAAGAGGGCAAGGGCGATTTTATCCACATCTTCTGCACCATAACGCGCCGCCCAGCTTGCTTTAAGCCATTTCGGGATATTCAGGTTCGGAGAAAATTTTGTGGAGAATTTTTCCTGCTCCCGGTCTATTCGTCTTAAGATAGCATTGACCATGCCCTTGGTATGGCGGTCTGAGGTGTTTTTTTGTTTGTCGGTCATTTTTACCGCCGAATTTACCGCCGCATGGGCCGGAACCGCCATATAGAGCAATTGGGTGATGCCAAGCCGCAGGATATTACGGATGGTCGTCTGCTTGCTGGTCAGCTTTTTTGACGTACAATGATTGATCATCGCATCCAGCTGTCCAAGGCGGCGCATACAGGTGGTGCCGAGGTGGCGCACAAAACCCCGATCCTGACCGGATAGTCTATCGCCGTAATGCTGGCATGTTTGCTCAAATGCCTGATCAAGAGGCAAATGTTCATCGAGCATTTTTTCCAAAAAACCGAGCGCCGCCCAGCGGCCTGTCAGATCATTTGCCATCTGTGATTAATCCTTGGGTCATATGTCATTTCGTATCTTTAGGGGGGTAACATAAGCCCTCATGCAAACCAAGAAGAAAAGCGGGATTGCGCCATATACCCCCATTCTATTTTATTTTAAGTCATGACCTTTATATAAATTATCTGCTATATAGGGAAATAATCTATCATATTAACTGGTGATACTACCGATGAGTGAACAGAAGAAGTCAAAAAACCCAATGAAGAAACCTTTGGCCAATGAGGGGGCAACCCGTGATCATACCGCGCGCAAGCCTGCCACCGCCCCAAAAGAAATTGGCGGCAGAAAAGGGCCGGAACCCACCCGTTACGGCGATTGGGAAAATAAAGGTATCGCCTCTGATTTTTAAGATCACTATCGGCCATGAATGACAAAGGATGCCTTATGAAAAAACTGTTTCTGCTCAGGCATGGCAAGGCGGGGATTGGCGCCAATGACAAATCCCGCCCCCTTGCCCCGCGCGGAAAGCAGGATATTTTCAGGCTTGGCCAATATTTAAAAACATCCCGGATGCTGCCGGATCATATATTCTGCTCTTCCGCCCTGCGGACCAGAGAAAGTTTTGACCAAATAAAGGCCGGCGCAGCTATATCATTGCCTGTAGATTTTTGCGATGATTTATATCTTGCCGATGCGGAATATATGACCCGCCTGATCCAAAAATTTGATCAAAAAATATCCGCCGCCATGATCATTGCTCATAATCCGGGGCTGGCACAAATATTTCACAACCTAAGCCAAGACCCATCGAACGAGCACCATAACCTGGCGTTCCCCACCGGCACGCTTGCCATTATCGGTTTTGATATTGACGACTGGTCCGAATTAAAAAATGATTCAGGCCAAATTTTGCGGGTTATTATGCCTGTTGAAATGAGAAAAAACGCATAATTTAACGACAAATTTATCGTATTTAGTATAGGTTAACCCATGCTTTAAAAAATATTTGGTAATAGAGATGCGAGAAAAAGAACTCAGATTGGCTTTGGTATGTTTTGGCGGTGTGTCGCTCGCGATTTATATTCACGGCTGCACCAAGGAAATTTTAAAACTTGCCCGCGCGTCCAAGGCATTCCATAGCGACCCTGACATTAACGCCCAAAGCCGCAAAACATATTGCTATCCCAATGCAGGTCTGACAGATAAGCCAGATACCGAGCTTGTTTATTTTGAGATTTTAAAATCCCTTTCTCCGGAATTGGACCTGAGGGTGATCATTGACGTTGTTGCCGGGGCATCTGCCGGAGGCATGAACAGCATTTTTCTGGGGCGCGCGCTGGCCCATGATTTAAGCTTCGATCATTTACGCCATCACTGGCTCGTCGAAGCCGATGTAAGCAAGCTTATTGGTGATAAAAAACCTGCCGGGCGCATGGATAAGGTTTTTTCCAAACCAATTATCAATTATATGAGTAAAAAATACCTCGGAGAGACGGCACTGACCCAGATGGTACAAGAAAAGCTGCCCGCTTTAATGAGCATCTGGAAATTAAAACCCCCCTTTGACGGCAAGCATTTTTTAGGCCTGGTCTACAAGGGGCTAAAGGGCATGGGGCGGCCCAATGAACATTCTTTAATGCCCTATGGTCATCGGCTGGATCTTTATGTGACAGTAACCGATTATTACGGCTTTCAGCGCGTGGTTCCCCTGAATGATCCGCCGACCATTCGCGAGAGAGAACATCGTCATAACTTTCGTTTCTCCTATCTCAATAAGCTGAATGGAACACCGCCGTCATCAAAACAGGATACGATAAAAAACCCCGATAATATCGAATCAGACTTCGAAGATATTGACATTCCCGCCTTGAGTTTTGCCTCCAGAGCAACGGCAAGCTACCCCGGGGCATTTCCCCCCGCCCAGCTTCGGGAGGTGGACAGCTTCCTGAAAGATCTGGATAAAAGTTGGGTTAAAAAAGACGACTTTTTAAAGAAAAATTTCTCGGAATATAAAAAGGCCGGCCTTGATCCCATGCTAACCTCCTTTCTTGATGGCAGTATTTTAAACAACAAGCCCTTTGGCAAAGCCATTCTGGCCATTCAGGGACGTCCCGCCTTTCGGGAGGTGGATCGGCGCATCATCTATATTGACCCTAATCCGGAAAAAAACAGACCATCGCCCACGGGCGCGCCGCCGTCTATGCTCAACACCATCAAAGGGGCCTTGTCTAACATTCCGATGAATGAACCGATACATGATGATTTAACCAAGATTCAGGCCCATAATCAACAAATCAACATTATTAAAACCGTCATAGATAATGCCAAACCAGAAATTGAACAATTGGTCGAGGAAATCTCCGGCAGCACATTGAATGCCATATCAGAGGCCAAACAAGTTACCTATTTACGGGTTATATCCAATATTAAATCCGTCACGGGGGCGGGGTTTTCTTATGGCGGCTATGCCCGGTTAAAAGTCCGAAATACGGTGGCTTATCTGACGAATTTTATTGGAGATATTTGTGATTTCAGTTCTGGCGGCCGACAGCGCCGGCGCCTGTTCACCGTTTTGCACCATATGGCCTTTGAAGATAAATTCAATTTCTTGTCCTATACGCAAAAAATGGAAAATGGCAATAAATCCGGAATGCTTAACTGGGTCAAGGGCATCATTAAAAAAGACGTTTCTGCTGAGCCCCTGCCATCATGGGGATATTTCCTGACCAAATTTGATGTGAATTTTCAACGTCGTCGTTTGTTGTTTGTCATTAAGGACCTGAACAGTTACTATTCCCATCACCCCCATGATGTTTCAAAATTAGACGACTTGAAACGCGCCCTTTATGATCTGCTTGAAGATATTGCCAACTGTGCCACCTCTGAGGACATTCCGGGCCCCATAAAACGAGCATTACGCACCGCTTTCAGACCCATTTCCCATCTTGAAATTGATGATGATACCCAAGAGAGTGTTTTGCAGGACAGGTTAAAGCGGTATATCCCCGGCTTTAAATCGGCGCTGGACGACCTTGCGGATAGCTTGAATTTAGACCGGTTTAAACTTGGCGCTGATCAGCTCATTGCGGATCAGAGCAATATGGACTGGAAAAGTGATTTGGCAAGAAACCTGACCATTAGCTATGTTGGTTTTTCTTTTTGGGACGTGACAACATTTTCTATTCTGGGGTCCAAGGAACTGGGAGAGTCCAACAAAATAAAAGTTAACCGCATCAGCCCAAAAGATGTTTCTGTACTGCGGAAAGAGGGCGACGAAATCCCCTTGCGCGGGACAGCCATGGCCGGATTCGGCGCCTTTTTTAGCCGTGCCGATCGGGAAAATGATTATCTGTGGGGGCGAATAAACGGCGCAGAACGGCTCATTGATCAGCTTTATAGCCAGGCAAAATTATCTTCCCTAAGCCATAAGCTTGATATTATTGCCTTAAAAAAACGCGCCTTCACCGTCATTCTGGATGTGGAAGAAGAACATCTACTTGAAATTCCTGAGCTTTTCGCCGAGCTAAGAGAAAAAATAACCAATCTTTAGAGCAGGCGGGTCTAATCTTTTATACGTGAAAGCTTTCCCCGCAGCCGCACCGGCCTTTTTCATTGGGGTTGGTGAAGGTAAAGCCGCTTTGAAATTTTTCGTCTTTATAGTCCATCACGCTGCCAATCAAATAAATCAATGACATGGCATCCACATATAGCGTGATATCCTCATATTCAATTTTTTCGTCGGACGGGTTAACCTCGTCCACATAATCCACGGTATAGGACAAACCGTTACAGCCCTTGGTAGAGGTACCAAGGCGCACGCCAAGGCTGGGCTTGTCCCGGTTGGATATGATCGCTCTTATGCGGTTTGCCGCAGCACCAGTAATCGTAATCGCGTCACTCATTATTTTTCCTTTGGCTACATAAAGCCCATTTCAAGGCGGGCGGCCTCACTCATCATATAAATAGTCCAGGGCGGATCCCAAACCAGCTCCACATGAACATCGCGCACCCCTTCCACATCCTGCGCCCTGATCTGAACATCTCCCGGCATGGATTCGGCCACGGGACAATGGGGCGTTGTCAGGGTCATGATGATTTCCACATTGGCATCTTCGGCCACATTGACTTCATAAATCAGCCCCAGCTCATAAATATCCACGGGAATTTCCGGATCATATATTTCCCGCAGCCTTTCGACAACTTTTTCCTGTAGAAGTTTTCGCATATCCTCAGACAGGGGCGGAGAAAAATCCGGTGCTGCCGTTACCGTCTCAGATGTTGTCTTAAGTGACTTTGTTTCGTTATCAACCACTTTACTATCCTGTTGTTCTTTTAAAAAACGCTCTAAAAAACTCATATATTCTGCTTTATATCAAGAAAAAATTCGATTGACCTTATGCAACCCATCCACAAGCCGGTCAATATCTTCTTCTGTGTTATAGAGCCCCAATGACATGCGCGCCGTGGACGGAATATCAAAAAAATCCATTACCGGCTGGGCGCAGTGATGCCCCGTCCGAATGGCAATGCCGTCCTGATCCAATATGGTGCCAATGTCATGGGGATGAGCCAAATCCATGGTAAAAGATAAAATCCCCGCCATCTTGTCTGCCCGGCTGACAAGCCGCAGCCCCTTGACCGTTTGAATTTTATCCAGTGCATACGCCAGCAACCCGTCTTCATGGGGGGCAATATTTTCAAAACCAAGGCTTTCCACATAATCTATTGCCGCCCCAAATCCAATGCCCCCCGCAATATGGGGCGTTCCGGCCTCAAATTTATGGGGAAGGTCATTATAGACGGTTTTTTCAAATGTCACCGAACGGATCATGTCGCCGCCGCCCTGATAAGGCGGCATGGCCTTCAACAATTCTTCCTTGGCATACAGCACGCCAACGCCGGTAGGGCCATAGAGTTTATGACCGGAAAAAACATAAAAATCCGCATCCAGTTCCTGCATATCGACCCGCATATGGGGCACGGCCTGACAGCCATCCACCAAAACTTTGGCCCCAACCTTGTGAGCGGCCTTGATAATTTCTTTAACGGGCGTGATCGTGCCCAGGGCATTGGAAATATGCGTGATGGCGACCAATTTGACTTTTTCACTGAGCATTTTCTCAAACTCGTCAAATAGAAAGTTGGCTTTATCGTCAATGGGGGCCACTGTGATCACAATATCCTTTTCATCCCGCAACATCTGCCACGGCACGATATTGGAATGATGTTCCATACGGCTTAAAACAACTTCATCGCCCTTGTCCAAAAATGTCCGGCCCCAGCTTTGGGCCACGAGATTGATCGCTTCCGTTGCCCCGCGCACAAAAATGATTTCATTGGGGCTGGCTGCATTGATGAATTTCTGGATTTTAACCCGCGCATCTTCATATTTCTGCGTGCCTATTTGCGAAAGATAATAAACCCCCCGGTGTATATTGGCATATTCCTCGCCATAGCATTTTTGAATAGCGTCCAAGACCTGCCGGGGTTTTTGTGCGCTCGCGCCGCTGTCCAGAAATGTTAGGAGCTTTCCATATATTTTCTGGTTAAATATGGGGAAATCCTTACGAATTTCTTCAACATTATAGTTCGTAGCCGGTTGCGCTTTTGACGTTTGTGACGTCATGAGATCACCTCCCGGCTCAACCATCCTCTGGTTTTTTCGGTGAATCTCTGCTGTAATATTTCCATATCATCGCCGTTCTTCTCCCCACCGTTCTTCATAGTGGAGAATACCTCCGCCACAAAGGCTTCAACCAGCAATTCTTTGGCGGCGGCCTCATCCAGCCCGCGTGACCTCAGGTAAAAAAGCTGATCCCTGTCCAGCTCTCCAACAGTTGCGCCGTGGGTGCATTTCACATCATCGGCATAGATCAGCAATTCCGGTTTGGCGTTGGCCTCGGCCTTGCGGCTGAGCAACAGGTTTTTATTGGATTGATCTGCATTGGTTTTTTGAGCATCCCGCGCGACAATGACCTTGCCCTGAAAAGCCGACTTTCCGCCTTCATCCAACACGCCGCGAAACAGCTGATTGCTTTGGCAGTGCGATTTATCATGATTGATCCGCGTGAATATATCATGGGACTGTTTAACGCGGCCCAGATAGGCCCCGCGCAAGCCTATTTCAGCATATTCCCCTGACAGGCTGTTCATGATTTCACTGCGGCTAACCTCTGCCCCAAGCTGTAAATTCATATGATTGAATTTTGCTTTCTTCAGCAGGACGCTATGCAGTTCCGTTATATGAATCGCCTGTTTTCCCTGCAATTGAAGCTGGAAATAATCAAGCTCTGCCTTCTCTGCCACATCCACATCGCTGATCATATGAGTCCAATATTGCGGCCCGTCCGGCCCCAAAAAGCTTTCAATGACTTTTGCTCTGGCGCTGGCTGCCAGAGATATTTTTCCCCGCGTGTGAAGCGATTGGCCATCGCTGCCTGATGTTGCCAAATGGATGATCTGTATGGGCCGGGACATAGTAACCTGCGCAGATACCTCCAAATAATAGCCATCCGTGACCATTGCGCGGTTCAGGTTATTCAACGGTGTTGACTCTTTTTCTTCCGCCAGTGATTGACGAAAACCCCCAGGATTTTCAGAAAAGATGGAAAATGTTACGCCGTCCTCATCAGGGCGGGATGACAAGGCCGAATAAAAGTGACCATTCACAAAAACCACCACCGGGCCGGAAATATTTTCAATATAGGCCCGGTCAAACAAGCTTTTTATTTCTGCGGTATCAGGGTCGGTTTTTGAAATTTCAAAATTTTCATTTGCCTGAGGTTGGGCCAGAAATCGGGCCAGAAATCCCAGATTCGTATATTTCCACTCTTCCACTTTTGGGCCGGGAAGGCCGGTGGCCATAAATTTATCCATGGCGCGCGCACGTAGGTCGCTCAGCCATGCCTGATCCGCGCCAACGAATCCGGTCTTTCGTTTTTCAAAGTTTCTGCCAACTTCAGGCGTATCTAAATATCGTTTTAACGTCATATTCTATGAACCCGCTCTGGTGCTAAGCCGCATTTTCTGCAATCCCAAGGCCCGCATAGCCTTTCGCTTCCAATTGCAGAGCCAAATCCTTGGTTCCGGTTTTAACAATCCGGCCATCGGCCAATACATGAACAAAATCCGGCACCACATAATCAAGAAGCCTTTGGTAATGGGTGATCAGCAAAATAGACTTCTCCTGACCACGCAGGCGATTAATGCCGTCGGCAACAATTCTCAAGGCATCAATATCAAGCCCGGAATCCGTCTCATCCAATATGGCCATACTTGGGTCCAGAACCGCCATCTGAACCATCTCGTTACGCTTTTTTTCGCCGCCGGAAAAGCCCACATTTACGTCACGCTTTAACATTTCGGGGTCCACATCAAGCTCTTTGGCCTTGGCGCGAATTAATTTCAGGAAATCAACCGCTTTCACTTCTGCTGCACCCTGATAGCGGCGCTGGCTGTTCAAAGCGGTGCGCAGGAAATTCATATTGGAAACCCCCGGTATTTCCACAGGATATTGAAAGCCGAGAAACAGGCCTTCTCCCGCGCGTTCATTTGGGTCCATGGCGAGCAAGTCTTTACCATTATATAGCACAGACCCTTCTGTCACCTCATAACCACCTTTGCCGCTTATGGCATAGGATAACGTGCTTTTACCGGCACCATTTGGGCCCATTATCGCGTGCACCTCACCATCATTGATGGTTAAATCAAGCCCCTTCAGGATTTCTTTTCCGCCGACAGTCACATGTAAATTTTTTATTTCCAGCATTTTACTCTCTTCATAAGTTGTCTTATCCAACACTTCCCTCAAGGCTTATTCCCAGTAGTTTCTGGGCCTCTACCGCAAATTCCATGGGAAGCTGCTTCATCACATCTTTACAAAAACCATTGACAATCAAT
>JALSHF010000155.1 GCA_026982375.1 Emcibacter sp.
CCCAAAGGCCAAGCAGCTTATTGCGGCGGGCAACAACTTTAAAGTCAAATTCTTCATTGCGGGCAAATTCTTTTTCATAGGCTTTTTCGCGCCCCTCAAACTGGGTCATTTATCAATACTCCTGTATAGTTCTTTTCAAATAGACTCTCATGTATCATTTGTACGCCAGATAACAATTTGTTTCCATAATTTTATATGGGGAAGCCTTGGATTAATTTAAAGGCCAAATCGTTTTATTTTCTTTTATTCCATGAGGCTGTCTCCAATTGTCTTCTGAAGCTAATTGATATATGTTCGCCTCGCTTGATTCTATCATGCGCCGCAAAATATATATGTTCATTTTATCTATCTGCAGAAAGGCTGACATGTCCCAAAAAACACTTAAAGGTGAAAAACTATACGAAGGAAAAGCCAAAATTCTTTTTCAAGGGACAGAGCCGGGTACGATCGTTCAGCATTTTAAAGATGACGCCACCGCCTTTAATGCCCAAAAAAAAGGCACCATCACCGGCAAAGGCATCATCAATAATAAAATCACTGAATTTGTGATGATTAATCTGGAACGCATTGGCATTCCCACGCATTTCATTGACCGCCTGAATGACCGAGAGCAGCTGGTTCGTGAAGTTGAAATTATCCCTCTTGAAGTTATCGTGCGCAATATTGTCGCCGGAACCATGGCCAAGCGACTGGGCCTCGAAGAAGGCCGGCGCCTTGATCGCCCGCTCATTGAATTTTCTCTTAAGGATGATGACCTCGGCGATCCGCTGCTTGCCGAAGAACATATTCTGTCTCTTGATCTTGCCGATGATGAGGAGCTGAGCGAAATTTTCGACATGACCCATCAGATAAATGACTTCCTGCGCGGCATGTTTGCAGGCGTTGGTATAGAACTTGTTGATTTCAAACTTGAATATGGACGGCTTTATGATGAAGATGACGCCGGTTATGTTCTTATCCTTGCTGATGAATTCAGCCCGGATAACTGCCGGCTCTGGGATTTGAAAACCGGCGAAAAACTGGATAAAGACCGTTTCCGCCGTGACCTTGGCGGAGAGGTCGAGGCCTATGAAGAAGTGGCACGCCGGCTCGGTATCAGCCTCGAAACAGAAGAATAATTACGAACGAATTAGCCAAAAAACAGGAAAGGCCGCATTGTGAAAGCACGCGTACATATCACTTTAAAAAATGGTGTTCTCGACCCACAGGGAAAAGCAATCCAGCATGCCCTGGCTGCCCTTGGTTTTGATGGCGTGGATGACGTCAGGCAGGGCAAATATATTGAACTTGACCTTCAAGAGACAGACCCGGCAAAGGCCGAGGCTGCTGTTGAAGAAATGTGCAGGAAGCTCCTGTCCAATATGGTCATTGAAAATTACACTATTGAAATTGAATAACCTTGATTTAGCCGGGATGCGCCCATGAAAACTGCTGTAATAGTATTTCCTGCCTCAAATTGTGACCGCGATATGATTGTGGCACTGGAAAAAATAACCGGTCACAAACCGCATATTATCTGGCATCAGGATGAAGAAATTCCCCCTGTTGACCTGATTGCACTGCCGGGCGGTTTTTCCTTTGGTGACTATCTCAGGTGCGGGGCCATGGCGGCCCGCTCGCCGGTAACCGCAAAGGTCATTGAACATGCGGGGCGGGGCGGCAATGTCATCGGCATTTGTAATGGCTTTCAGATTTTGACCGAAACCGGGCTTTTGCCGGGCGCGCTGATGCGCAATGAAAGCCTGAAGTTTGTCTGTAAAGATACCAGTTTGCGGGTGGAAAATAGCGACACCCCCTTTACCAATGCTTATTCCGAGGGACAAATCATCACGGTTCCCGTGGCCCATCATGACGGCAATTACTTTGCCGATGATGAAACGCTTAAAGCCATAGAGGGCGAAGGCCGGGTTGCTTTTCGTTATGTGGATAACGCCGGACAAACAACGAAGGCCTCAAACCCCAATGGATCACGCAATAATATCGCGGGCATTATCAATCGGCGCAAGAATATCCTTGGCATGATGCCTCACCCCGAAAGATTGATAGATGATGCGCAGGGCGGCACAGATGGCCTTGGGTTCTTTCAAAGT
>JALSHF010000156.1 GCA_026982375.1 Emcibacter sp.
TATGGTCTGAAGGCGGATTACGCACTCATTAAATGTGAGAGGGCCGACCGTTTGGGTAATTTGACTTACAATAAAACGGCGCGGAATTTTAATCCGATTATGTGTACGGCGGCCAATATCACCATCGTTCAGGCGCGAAAGATCGTCGATGTTGGCGGGCTTGACCCCGAAAATGTCATCACGCCAAATATCTTTGTCGATCGTGTGGTCGAAGTTGCCAATCCGGTGATTGAATCTGATCTTGTGGCAGAAGGGATATGTTATCCATGACAGGCGGCATGAAAGGCTGGACAAGAGATCAGATGGCGATGCGGGCGGCGATGGATATTCCCGATGGCTCTTATGTTAACCTGGGGATTGGCATTCCGGAACTGGTGGCCAAATTTGTGCCGGACGGACGTGAATTTATTTATCATACGGAAAATGGCCTGCTGGGCATGGGACCGGAACCCAAGGCCGGGCAAGAAGACAGTGAACTCATTAATGCGGGGAAAAAGGCTGTAACTGCCCTGCCCGGCGCAAGTTTTTTTCACCATGGCGACAGCTTTACCATGATACGGGGCGGTCATATTGATGTCTGTGTGTTGGGGGCGATGCAGATTTCACAATATGGCGACCTTGCCAACTGGTCCACGGGGGCCAAGGATGCCATTCCTGCGGTTGGCGGGGCCATGGATTTGGTGGCTGGCGTAAAAACCATTTTTGTCATCAGCCAACATGTGACGAAAGAGGGCACGGCGAAGCTTGTGGAAAAATGCAGCTATCCTTTAACGGGCAAGCAGGTTGTCACCCGAATTTTTACCAATCTGGCAATTATTGATGTCACGCCCGAAGGCTTTCGCCTGCGGGAGTTAGCCCCCGGCATCAGCTTTGAAGAGGTCTGCAAGAAAACAGACGCGCCCTTATTGCCCCTTGAGGAGACGTAAAATGCCCTCCGGTTCAAGCCCCAAAAGTGCCGCGCTATTTGAGCGGGCAAAAAAAATTCTTCCCGGCGGGGTGAGCCGAAACACTTTGTTGCGGGGCGCGCATCCGCTTTATGTTGCCCACGGCAAAGGCTGTAAAGTCATGGATATTGACGGGGTTGAGCGGCTTGACTTTGCCAATAATATGGCCGCTCATATTCACGGGCATGCTTTTGGCCCGATTGTTGAAGCGGTGAGCGAACAATTGCAGCTTGGCACAGCCTTTACCATGGCGACCGAGGCAGAGGTGCGCTACGGGGAGCATTTATGCGCGCGTTCGCCAAATTTTGATAAAGTGCGCTTTGTCAATTCTGGTACGGAAGCGGTGATGGCGGGTATGAAAGCCGCCCGCGCCTTCACGGGCCGCCCCAAAATTGCCAAGGTCGAAGGCAGCTATCACGGGGCCTATGATTATGCCGAGGTCAGCCAGGCACCGCTGCCGGAAAATTGGGGCACGCAAATGCGTCCCAATGCGGTGCCGCTGGCACAGGGCACGCCGCAGGCTGTGCTGGAAGATATGATCATCATTCCGTTTAATGACCCATTGGCGGCGATAAAGATTCTGAATGAACATGCGGGTCAAATAGCCTGCGTCCTGATCGACCCGATCCCGCATCGTATCGGCATGGTTCCCGCCGCCGCAGAATTTGTTGCGGCGCTGCGCAAATGGACTTTGGAGAATGGGGCTTTGTTGATGTTCGATGAAGTGATCACTTTTCGCACGGAAGTCGGCGGCATGCAGGAACGATTTGACTTTGCACCGGATCTCACGTCATTGGGTAAGATGATTGGCGGCGGCTTTCCGGTTGGGGCCTTGGCGGGCCGTGATGCGGTAATGAATGTTTTTGTTGATGGCCGCTTGCCTCATTCCGGAACCTTTTCCGCAAATCCCATCACCATGACAGCAGGGCGGGTTGCCATGGAATTCTTTGATGAACAAGCCACGTTGCGCCTTAATCAGCTTGGGAAATATGTTGAAGAAAGCCTGAAATCAGTCATTAAAATTGCTGATATTCCGGCTTGTGTGACCGGGACGGGCTCTTTATTTCGTCTCCACCTGAAAGCTGATCCGCCAAAGAATTTCCGCGACCTGCATCCCGCAATGCACGAAAAACAGGCCAT
>JALSHF010000157.1 GCA_026982375.1 Emcibacter sp.
ATGATTTGCCGGAACCTGTGGAATATCACCGCTGGCAAAACCGATAACCAGCATCCGGCCTTCCGGTGCCATCGCACGGAAACTCTGCCGGAATATCTCACCGCCAACGGGATCATAAACCACATTAGCCCCTTTGCCTTCTGTAATCTCCTTGATTTTCTTTCTGACATCCTCATGTTTGTAATTTATGGTAAAATCCGCTCCCTTTTCGCGGGCAATGGCGAGTTTCTCATCACTGCCGGCCGTGGCAATGACCCTTGCGCCCATCATCTTGCCTATTTCAACAGCGGTCAGACCAACACCGCCGCCTGCGCCATTAACCACCAGCCATTCATCCTTTTGAAGTTTGGCGCGATAGTCAAGCGCCACATGGCTGGTGCCGTAAGCAACAACAAATGCCGCCGCATCCACATAGGACATTTCATCAGACAACGCGCATAAGGCATCGGGTGCCACGGCGACTTTTTCAGCAAAGCCGCCCCAGTTTGTTAAGGCCTGTACCCTGTCACCGACTTTCCAACCCACAGTTTTGGGTCCTGTTTGAGAAATAATTCCCGCGACTTCAACACCAGGACTAAAGGGTAATACAGGCTTAACCTGATACGTACCTTCCACCATCAGGCTATCTGCGAAATTCACGGAACAGGCTTTCACATCGATAACCACCTCATCATCCCCGGCGCAAGGATCAGAAACTGTTTCGAGCTTTAAATTATCGAGCGGCCCGCATTCATTGACTATCATGGCTTTCATGACATTTATTTCCCTTAATTACGATAAAGATTAACGGCGATCAAATACCCATAGACTTTAGTTATAATCACAGTATACTGCGCCGAATTTTACCCTGCTATATTGCACTGCATCATTAATAGATTTTTGCGACAGGTTAATCAACTTATTTTAGGTAAAACAAGATGTCACTACGTAATATTGCTATTATCGCCCATGTTGACCATGGCAAAACCACACTCGTGGACACATTGTTCCGTCAGGCCGGAACTTTCCGTGAAAATCAACGGGTTGAAGAGCGCGCTATGGATAGCGGCGACATTGAAAAAGAACGGGGCATCACCATCCTCGCCAAATGTACCTCTATTGAATGGCGGGAACATCGTATTAATATCGTTGATACACCGGGCCATGCGGACTTTGGCGGTGAAGTGGAACGAATCCTGAGCATGGTTGACGGCGTTATTCTTTTGGTTGATGCCGCAGAAGGCCCCATGCCGCAAACTAAATTTGTGACGTCAAAGGCATTGGCGCTTGGCCTGAGACCTATTGTGGTTATTAACAAGGTTGATAAACCTGATCGCCGGCCGGATGCCGTGCATGACGAGGTTTTTGACCTGTTTGTCAGTCTTGATGCGAATGAGGAACAGCTGGATTTCCCGACACTCTTTGCCTCTGGCCGTGATGGCTGGGCGGATTATGAATTGGATGGGCCGCGTGAAAATCTTGATCCTTTGCTCGAAACAATTTTAAAGCATTTCGAGAAACCATCGGTCATGACCAAAGAAAATATTGATCAGCCTTTTACCATGCTGGCAACCCTGCTTGACCGCGACAACTTTCTTGGCAGGGTCATAACAGGCCGCATAGAAACCGGTAAGATTAAAGTGAATGACCGCATTAAGGTTTTGAATCAGGATGGTGAAGTTGTTGAATCTGGCCGAGCCAGCAAGCTTATGTCTTTCCGGGGCCTTGATCGCGTACCTGTGGACTCAGCAATAGCGGGTGAAATCATATCCATTGCCGGCCTGTCTGTTGGCACCGTGGCAGATACCTTTTGTGCGCCTGAGGTTACGGTGCCTCTACAAGCGCAGCCCATTGATCCCCCTACCCTCTCCATGCGATTTACCGTCAATGACAGCCCCATTGCGGGCCGTGAAGGCACCAAGGTAACGTCGCGGATGATACGAGACAGGCTGGACAAAGAATCAGAAGGCAATGTGGCAATCCGTATTACGGAAAGTGAAAATAAAGATGGGTTTGAAGTTGCCGGACGCGGGGAATTGCAGCTGGGCGTGCTTATCGAAACCATGCGCCGCGAAGGGTTCGAACTTTCTATTTCCCGCCCTCGGGTGCTGTATAAAACGGATCCTGATACGGGGGACAGACTTGAGCCCTATGAAGAAACTGTCATTGATGTGGATGATGAATATTCAGGCGTCGTTGTTGAAAAAATGAGTTTGCGCAAAGGCGAAATGACGGACATGCGGCCCAGCGGCGCCGGCAAAACCAGAATTACCTTCCTTGCACCGTCACGGGGCCTGATCGGTTATCATGGTGAATTTCTGACGGACACCAAAGGAACCGGCATTATGAACCGCGTGTATCACAGTTACGGTCCCTATAAAGGGCCAATCGCAGGCCGGCGTTACGGCGCCCTTATTGCGATGGGCTCTGGCAAGGCGGTTGCTTATGCGCTCTTTAATCTGGAAGATCGGGGAACGATTATGGTCAATCCTGGTGAAGAGGTATATGAAGGCATGATCATTGGCGAACATAGCCGGGACAACGACCTTGATGTTAACGTGCTTAAAGGCAAGCAGCTTACCAATATGCGGGCCTCTGGCAAGGATGAAGCCGTTAAGCTGGTAACCGTTCGCAAACTTACGCTGGAACAGGCCATCGCCTATATTAATGACGATGAACTGGTGGAAGTCACGCCGACAAGTATCCGGCTGCGCAAACGGTTTCTTATCCCCCATGAACGCAAAAAAGCCGCACGGGCCATACAATAATTTTTATGGTCACGCGGTATAATTTACTGATCTTTAATCTGTTCTCGTTATACTTATCAATAAATTTAGTTGAATATAAAGGTATGAAATGACACATTTTTTGGTAACGGACGACAATCCAAAAGGATATAGAATGGAAGATATCCTCAAAATTATTCGGAAAGATATTTTCCTGCGGACAACCAAGATCATGGAAGATGAACGCCCGGAGGCCCAAACGGTGATGGATAATAATGTTAAGATACTGGGACTAATGAGCGAAGCCATCTACATCGCTGAGAGTAGTACCGCTATTTTAGAGAAAAGTTTTGGTCCCTCACGCAGTGGCGAGCCACGAATTGGGACATAATCTTTCCTCTAATTTATAAATATTCGGCCTCTAATTTATAAATATCTGACCTTTGCAACTTGACAAATGTTGTCCACTAACCGACACAGTTGTTAGGAATTGATCAAAGGAAGCTTTCATATGGACTCCAAAGCCAATCAAATAAATACCCGGCAGAAAACGACTCGGCAGATAAAAGAATACACGGACTTTATGAACAAGCTTGCCGTCGCGGCGGCTGAAATCACCCTTCCTATGTTTAAGCAACCCATTGATGTGACAAACAAGGGACAAAAGCACCTGCTCGACTATGATCCTGTCACTGAAGCAGACGAATTATCCGAGAAGGCCATGCGCAAACTGATCACTCAATCCTACCCAACCCATAATATTCTGGGTGAAGAGCATGGCCATGAAGAGAAGAACGCCCAAGTGGGTAGCCGTGATCAATGGACATGGGTTATCGACCCCATTGATGGTACGCGGGCTTATATCTGCGGTATTCCCACATGGGGAACTCTGGTTGCCCTCAATGATGGCCGCGCGCCTGTTTATGGGATGCTGGATCAGCCTTATCTGAAAGAGCGCTATATTGGTACGCCCGAGGCCTCTTATCTCAATGGAAAGATAATCAATTGCCGGCCTTGCAGAAATTTATCTGATGCGACCATCTCCACAACCGACCCTACCCAGTTTTTTGCCTGCGCGGAAGATGAACAGGCTTTTTACCGGGTCGCCGCAGAAGCAAAGCTCGTGCGGAACGGTTATGACTGCTATGCCTATGCCATGCTTGCGGCGGGATTTATGGATAGTGTTATCGAAAGCGGTCTTGAGCCCTATGATATACAGGCCTTAATTCCCATTGTTCAAGGGGCTGGCGGCATTGTAACCAACTGGACAGGGGGATCAGCCGCGATGGGCGGACAGATTGTCGCATCGGCAACCGCAGAGCTTCATGAACAGATTCTGGGCTTACTTAATACCTAGAAAAAAATCTATTTCCTGCCAAAGCTGATCCCGATATTTATCTTTCTCGCGGTAGATTTCATGTCTGGATCCTTCAATGGTAACAACATTAAAATTATCATGACCGATGAATAATTCTGCACTGGCGGTTGTTTTCACAACCTGATCTGACCCCGCCAAGGTAATGAGAACCGGAATCGATATTTTATCCAGGAACCCCGGGCTTCGAATTTTCTGAGTGCTTTCCATAGCTTTGTTAAGCCAGCCAAAGGTTGCCCCGCCGACATATAACGCGGGATTAGATTCAATAATTTTGGCTTCTACATCATATCTTGTTTTATCATGGGTTAACAGTTTTTGACGGATTAAATTACGCTCTTTGGAAAAGGCCGCAGCTTGACCGAAGGCAAAGGAGGTACTGAAACCAATTTTGCTCATAAGGCGAATAATGAATTTGGTTACAGCCGCGATCACGGGATTGCCCAGATTGAATTCTATCATAGGCGTCATGATAACGGCTTTTTTAATTACGCCGGGATAATCATGCAGATACCTTAGGCACAAATGGCCTCCCATGGAGTGACCCACCAAAAAGATGGGGATATCTTTTGCCCGTGGATCAGCCATGACTGTTTTTGAGATAAATTCGTTTAAATCATCTGAAAAATCGTCAAAAATTTCTGCGTGACTTTTTGATCTGTCGGGTAACATTCGGTCTGACAAACCCTGACCACGATTATCCAGTGTATAAACGGCAAAATCACGCTTAAGGAAATCGGAAATAAATTCTGAATATTTCTCCATATATTCCCGGTGACCATTCACAAGAACAATAATGCCTCGGCTGTCATCTTCAGACGGCCAGCAGGCCGTCCGTAAATTCGTTCCATCACGCATCGCCAGATATTGAATCTGTCCCTGTCGATCCAAAGCGGGAAAGTCTTTCCAAAGCATAATTTCGTAAACCTTTTCTATTTTGCCTGAAGTTTACGCAAAAAAGAAATTTACTCAATTAAAAATTTTTCAAAACCGCCGTTATTTTGCCAGACTTACTTTTGCCAAATCTATTTAGCTCTGCATGTTTTTGCCAAGTCTATTTAGAAAGGCGTAAGTTGGAAAGCTCTTTGGCAATTTTTTTGAAAGCATTTTGCAAAGAAGCCTTATCCGGCGCATGATAATAATAGTCATCATCGGTCGCTACATATTTCAAAAGATTGACCAGACTTGTGTTGCTGTTGGCAAACTGAATGGTGTAAATCAAAATTTCATCATCATTGTCAGGATCTCCATCATTCTTGTTTTTAATGGCATCCGCCAATTCTTTTAAACGATTGTCCCGCCGTGATCGGGAATGAAAGCCATTATTATAAGCATCCGCATTCCGAACCGTGTTCGTACCATCTGTCAACAATATAATAGCTTTATGCTTAACATAAGTTTCACTTTCGACAACAGTCGCTTCGTCAAAAGGCTCTCCCGGTGTTATCACCCGCCATGCCCAGGCAAGCCCTTGCGGAATATTTGTATAGAAACTGCCGGAGGGAATTAAAAGCTCTTCAATAGCCTCCTTCATTACTATTTTAGAATTCTGCAGCGGCGTAATGCCGTATGTCGGACAGGTGGTGCAATTGGCACTTCTATTATTTAAACTCCTGAGGTCGCATCTTCTGACCTCTCCCTCTTCGCCCATGGGGTACCAGCCTACCCATGCCGGGCCACCAATCGATTCAAACGGGCCATCGACAATATCACCAGCCTGTTCCTCAGCCAGATCATCCTTATAGGATTGATAATCGTCATAGGGGCGCGTTCTGGCAAAGCGGGCATAGACACAACCCTTCCAGTCTGTTGGCGGTTCTGCGAGTAATGGCACGGACGGCGCATTATGCGCAAAATAAACATTGTCAATTTGCGGGGTCCAGTTTTTTAAAACCAGATCTTCATCATCATCCCATATATCCTCATCATCAAATTTATCAAACCTGTAAAATTCTTCCCTGTAGGGGTTATCTGGTGACCCAATGACCGGCTGGGCAGTAAAGCGTAAGTTCGCGGGAAGAGGGGCTCCTCCGCCATCAAAGCCATATTCCGTACCATTGGTCGTCACATTCACTTTTCCGGCCCATGGCACCAGTCCAATATTCAAAAGCGCATTAACTTCATTGTTGCCGTAAAGAATATCTACAAGGTCGGCAGCGGCAGCCTTTGCCAGGCCAATTCTTCTGTAGGGCATAGTCGGCACGCTGGTGCCTGAAATATTCCTGTTCATGGAGCCTGACATATCAATCGCTATAACCACATCAAGGAGAGAGGTTTCCCGCGTTACTTCGGAATCCCCCCCCGCTGTCATATTGTCAAAATTAAATACATTCATAAAAACCGTTGGCACGTTAACATTGGCCGTTAACCTTAGAACTTCATCATCGGCACTATAAACATGGCCTTCCGGAAGCTGATTGCCTTCTGCATCAAGTTCAAATGGCCCCGTAACTTCAGAACCCATAAAATTGGCAGGAAAATTAGCGTCAAAATATTTTTTTATTTGAGCTTCCCGATCTGCTTCAAAGAAATTCCTGCCGCCGGCAAGGGCTGCGGCATCAAGCGCCGTGCTCAGCCGGGTTTTGACGATATAAGTTCGGCTCACGTCAGTAGCGATTCCAATGACGCCAATTGTCGGGATAATTGACATGGTCAGCATGACACCGGACATACCACGAATATCAGAGGAGAGTTTTAAAAAAAATGTTTTAAAACAATACGTCAGTTGAATAATTCTTTCCCTAATCATTTTCATTTTATGACTCACTCTTTTCTATCCATTAATAAAAAAAGACGTATATAAGATATACTTCTTCAATCAGTCTGCTAGAAAAGATAATGTAAAAACATTAATCTTTTATAATTAAACGGTATAGTTATCTTATAATTTTATACAAAATTTCCCTCTCTTTAAATCTTGGTAAAGCCAAATAAACATTTATTTTCATTCTGATGTTGAATTTGTTTCAAAACCCCTTAAGTTTTTCAGAGATATTGAAAAAATATAACTGTAATGGAAAATATAATAATGACCAAAACGCATCGCACTAAAGTTCTGATTATTGGCTCCGGCCCGGCTGGCTATACGGCGGCAATATATGCGGCAAGGGCAAATTTAAACCCGATAGTGGTTCAAGGCATGCAGCCCGGCGGGCAATTAACCATTACAACAGATGTTGAAAATTACCCTGGATTCGCTGACCCCATTCAAGGCCCATGGCTTATGGAGCAAATGGAGGCACAGGCCCGCAGCGTAAATACCGAAATTATCACAGATATGATAACTGAGGTTAACTTCTCCGAGCGCCCCTTCGTCTGCACAGGCGAAGGCGGTGATATTTATATTGGTGATACGGTTATCATTTCCACAGGCGCACAGGCAATGTGGCTTGGTCTGCCCTCAGAGCAGGAATTTCAGGGTTTTGGTGTATCAGCCTGCGCAACATGCGACGGGTTTTTCTATCGCAACAAAGAAGTCATCGTGGTCGGCGGCGGCAATACGGCTGTCGAAGAAGCCATTTTTCTGACTAATTTTGCCTCAAAAGTTACTCTTATTCATAGAAGGGACAGCTTGCGATCTGAAAAAATCCTGCAAGACCGCCTTTTTGCCAATGAAAAAATAACCGTCATATGGGATAGCGTTATCGAAGAGATCGTCGGTGACACCCCGCCCATGGGCGGCGTGACGGGGGCCAGAATCAAGAATGTTAAAACAGGTCAGGTTGAAGAAATTCAAGCCCACGGTGTTTTCATCGCCATCGGACATAAACCTTCAACGGGTATTTTTTCAGGTAAGGTTAACATGGACAGCGATGGATATATCTTAAAAGCGCCGGACAGCACAGCAACCAATATTCCCGGCGTCTATGCCGCAGGGGATGTCACCGATAAAATATACCGGCAAGCCGTAACAGCAGCTGGAATGGGCTGCATGGCAGCATTGGAAGCTGAAAGTTTTCTCGCTGAGAGCTAATCAGATTTTACCTGCAAGATTTTTCTTAATTTTCGCCAAAAATCATCTATAAGTAGAGATATTTAAAAATTGAGATGATCGTTTTATGGACTGGGATAAATTAAGGATATTTCACGTCGTTGCCTCATCAGGCAGCTTTACCCGCGCGGGGGATAAATTATTTCTGAGCCAGTCTGCGGTAAGCCGCCAGATTAAATCTTTGGAAGAGACGTTAAACACCGTTTTGTTCAACCGCCATGCCCGGGGATTAAGTCTGACAGACGAAGGCGAACAGCTTTTCAAAACTGCTGAAGAGGTCATGGCCAAGATCCATGTCACCGAACAACAGTTGATTGAAGGGACTGACATTCCGCGCGGTGAATTAAAGATATCAACCACTTTGAGCTTTGGTTCAACATGGATGATGAACCATATGCGCAGTTTTATTGAAAAATATCCGGAAATTCAGGTTCAATTGGTTGTTGCCGATACTGACCTTGATCTGACCACACGTCAGGCCGATGTGGCCATTCGATTTCAACCGGCTCAACAATTGGACTTGATACAAAAACAACTTGGTGTGTTTCATCACCATCTTTATGCTTCGCCAGAATATCTTAGCCGAAAAGGACGACCCAACAGCATGGATGATCTCGATAATCATCACATCATTGCTTACGGCGACTTTGCGCAGAGCCCTATCAAGAATATAGATTGGGTGCTGGCCGGCAGAAATGGCGTAAAACGAACACCGGTTCTTCGAATCAATAGTATTTATGGTGTTCTGCAGGCCGTTAAGTCTGGCGTGGGCATTGCGGCATTGCCAGATTATCTCGTACAAGGCTCAACAAATGTTGTCCGTGTTTTAAATGATGTTGAAGGCCCCGCCTTCCCCGCCTACCTCGTTTATACTCAGGAGGCCCGTAATTCCCGCCGTATTTCAGTCTTTAAAGAATATGTCATCGAACAATTCAAAGAGGCGCGATTCTAGTACAATATGCGAGATGCGCGCGACCTGCATGGCTGGGTTGTGAATTTTGATATGGTAAATTAAATATTAACACCTATATTCAAAGTCAGATGTTGCATCGCAGCATCAATCTGAAATAGCTCTCCCAAGTTATTTCAGTTTGTTATGCCTCAGTTCCTCCCCTATTCGAGGCATAACCGTTTCATTGTCTTCCTAGACATGAAGCCTCCCTATATTTTAACTTGCCGGGTTTTTTAACCCGGCATTTTTTTGCCTGTTGAATGATATTGAAACAGGTTGTTGCGTCGCAATATAGTCCTGCATATACTTCATAGCTATTCGAGGTATTTTATAACATCATTCATACTGGAAATGACCATGCCGCCCGCAATGGCAAGTTTTTTATCCTGCCCTCTAACCGAATAGGCAAGGACCTCCATACCTGCGGCAACCGCGCCCTGAACGCCGGGCAGGCTATCCTCTATAACCAAACATTGCGCAGGGTCGCACCCCATTTGATCCGCTGCATATAGATATATATCGGGATAGGGTTTCCCCCGTTTCACCTGAGAGGCACTAAAAATATGACCCTGAAAGAAATGTTTAAGATCCGTAAGTCCGAGCGTAAAGTCCATTTTTTCAAAAGACCCGCTGGAGGCGACACAAATCCTTTGGGGCATTTCTGTTAAGCTTTGCAATATATCCCTTACCCCTGACACAGGCTGCAGATTATTGGTAAAAGCTGCGAAAGTTTTTTCCTGAAGGTCGCCTAGAAAGCTATCCGGAAAATCACGGCCCAGCATTGTTCGAAGTTTCACCATGACGGATGCCATTGATAAACCAACAAACTCCTTTATAACCTCATCAATGGTCATATGAAGGCCATAACCTGTAAGAGCTTGCCTGAGTACGTCATTTGCGATGACTTCACTATCAACCAACACACCGTCACAGTCAAAAATTACCAGCTCAATTGTCATGACATATTCTAATCTAACTTAATGCGTCACAGGCACGCTTAATACGTATGCAAGCCTCCACCAATGCAGCGTCAGATGTGGCATAGGATACCCTGAAATGCGGTGACAAGCCGAAAGCTTCTCCATGCACGGCGGCGACCCCTTCTGCTTCCAGAATATACGTGCAGAAATCAAGGTCTGTTTCAATCACGGCCCCGGCTGGCGTTCTTTTCCCGATCAATCCGGCGATGGAAGGATAGACGTAGAAAGCCCCCTCTGGTTTCGGACATATAACGCCGTCTATTTCACTTAACATCTCAACCACCATATCGCGGCGTTTCTGGAACACGGCAGCTCTTTCCTTTAAGAAATCCTGCGTCCCGGTCAGGGCCTCAACAGCCGCCGCCTGAGAAATAGAACAGGGGTTGGATGTACTTTGTGATTGAACCTTGCGGATCGCATTGATCAAGGCAACAGGCCCGCCGGCAAAGCCAATGCGCCACCCTGTCATGGCATAAGCCTTGGCAACACCGTTAATGGTCAAGCTGCGGTCAAACAGCTTTGGCTCCACCTGCGCGGGGGTGACAAATTCAAAATCATCATAGACAATATGTTCATACATATCATCGACCATAACCCAAACATGAGGGTGCCTTAGAAGAACATCGGTCAATGCTTTCATTTCTGCCGCATTATAAGCCGCACCGGAAGGGTTGCTCGGGGAATTTAAAATCACCCATTTTGTCTTATCCGTGATGGCGGCTTCCAGAGCCTCTGGCTGAAGCTTGAAATTATTTTCCATGGTTGCTTCTGCGAACACAGGCGTACCACCAGCCAACAGCACCATATCAGGATAAGATACCCAATAAGGGGTTGGAATGATCACCTCATCCCCAGGATTCAAAGTTGCGATAAAAGCATTATAAATCGTTTGTTTGCCGCCATTATTCACCGTTATCTGGTTTGGTTCATAATTCAGGCCATTATCACGTTTGAATTTTGCGCAGACGGCCTTTTTAATCTCTACCGTTCCATCAACCGCCGTATATTTGGTCTGACCCTCCCATATGGCTTTTATGGCGGCTTCTTTAATATTATCCGGCGTATCAAAATCAGGCTCCCCTGCCCCAAGTCCGATGATATCACGGCCCGCCGCTTTCAGTTCTGCCGCCTTAGTAGATACGGCAATCGTAGGTGATGGTTTAACACGGCTCAGTGAATCAGCGATAAAAGCCATTAAACAGTCCTTCCAAGAGATAAAATAATATGTTGTAGCAGCCGGAAAATACGCAATATTCCACCCTTCTGCAAGCGCTGATTTCTTAAGCTTGTTCGATTAAGTTCAAAACAGGGATTAATTATTTGTAAACCCTTTCATTATATTCCAATTCAAGAGATTTGAGTATTAGTCTATTAAGCTTAAAAAATAAGGAAAACGATATGTCCATTAAACTAAGCCATAAACAGGCTCTGGCCGCCGCTGCAATATCATTATCAACTTTTGTTATAACGCCGGCCGCGATGGCAGAAAATTTTGGATTGAACCTGAAGGCAAGCACTTTGGGGGCAGGAATTGAATTATCCGCCGGACTAGCGGACAAGCTTAATATCAGAGTCGGCGCAAATTATTTTAAGTTCGCCAAAACTCTGGAAGAAGACGGGACGAACTATGATTTTGACCTGAAATTAAACAGTTTTACGGCCCTTGTTGACTGGCATGCCTTTGGCGGCGGTTTTCGTATCACAGGCGGCGGCGTTCTGGACAAGAACAGTCTGGAAGGCGCGGCGCAGGCTAGTGATTTCTATGACATCGGCAATCAAACCTTCAGCCAGGCCGAAGTAGGCACTTTAAATGGCCTGATCAATTTCAGAAATATCTCACCCTATGTGGGTATCGGCTGGGGTAATATGGTATCAGGGGACAGCAACTGGACCTTTACCGCAGATTTAGGGGTTGTTTTCACAGGAACGCCGCGCGTTGATCTGAACTCCGTTGGCGGAACATTGTCGAATAATGCCGTTTTTTTGGCTGAAATAGCCAGAGAAGAACAAAATGTCGCCGATGATATTGATTTCTTTAAATTTTACCCGGTTGTTTCCATTGGGATGTCTTACCGTTTTTAGGGTCTGGACTTAATTAAATTCACTCAAAAGAAATTTTCTTTTGACGCTGTTTTTTTTGCATCCCCTGTTTTTTCTTTGTTTCCACGCGCTTGGCCTTTGCGCGTCTGCTGGGTCGCGTCGCGCGGCGGTGTTTTGGCGGCACGGCGGCTAATTTAATCAACTCAACCAGACGCTCAAGAGCATCCGCACGGTTTCTAAGCTGGCTGCGGAAACGATTGGCGGTGATGATGATAATGCCCGCAGCCGTCATCCGGTGGCCGCTTATTTTCCTGAGGCGCTCAAAAACATCCGGTCCCAGCATCGGAGATTTTGAAGCATCAAAACGCAGCTGAACTGCGGTTTCCACCTTATTGACATTCTGCCCGCCCGGGCCGGGGGAACGGATAAAATGCTCTTCAATCTCATCCTCATTCAGGGAAATGCTGTTGGTAATTTTTATCATTCACTATTTCTAATCTAAAAAGCCCCCATATTCACAGCAGGGACAAGCTGAAATGCGGGGGCTTAAAAAATGGAATTTCAGAAGTAATCTCTAAAATGGTATTTCATCATCAAGATCAGAAGACCCGCCGCCAAACGATCCGCTGGAAGAACCGCCAGAGGATGCATTATCGCCGCCCGAAGAAGATTGATCATAAGCCCCTGATGAGCCGCCGCCATCACCGCGACCGCCCAGCATGGTCAATTCACCGCGAAATCTTTGCAGCACAACCTCGGTTGTATATTTCTCAACGCCCGCCTGATCGGTCCATTTACGGGTTTGCAACGCCCCTTCGATATAAAGCGTTGAGCCTTTACGTAAATATTGTTCTGCGACCTTACACAGATTTTCATTAAATATCACCACCCGGTGCCATTCAGTTCTTTCTTTTCTCTCGCCTGTATTTCTGTCTTTCCACGTATCAGACGTGGCAAGATTAAGGGTCACCACGGGTTTGCCGTCTTGCGTATGACGTACTTCGGGGTCTCTGCCCAGATTACCGACAAGAATTACTTTATTGACACTTCCGGCCATATTATTTTTCCTAACATTAATTGATAAATCTGACACCACCATAGCCGCTGTTATCGCAAAATTCAATGAGAACAAAATAAGAACTTGACTTATTGTCAAAAAATGCCAAATTGCCCATATTAGTTAGAGCATTGCATAGCAAAAAATATTCAGGATTTCTCATGCTGACCAAAATTTCTGTTCAGGGCGCCCGAGAGCATAACCTGAAAAATATCAATGTGGAAATCCCCCGCGACAAGCTGGTGGTGATAACCGGCCTTAGTGGTTCCGGCAAGTCGTCCCTTGCCTTTGATACCATCTATGCCGAAGGTCAGCGGCGTTATGTTGAAAGCCTGTCAGCCTATGCCCGCCAGTTCCTTGAATTGATGCAAAAGCCGGATTGTGATCATATTGATGGCCTGTCTCCGGCCATTTCAATTGAGCAGAAAACCACGTCCCGAAATCCGCGGTCAACTGTTGGTACCGTTACCGAAATTTATGATTATATGCGGCTGCTCTTTGCGCGCATTGGGGTGCCCTATTCACCGGCAACGGGATTGCCGATCGAAAGTCAAACCGTCAGCCAAATGGTGGATAAGGTTATGGCGCTTGAAAGGGGCGCGCGCCTGTATCTGCTGGCCCCAATCATTCGGGGACGAAAAGGCGAATATCGCAAGGAATTTGCCGAATTACAACGTCAGGGTTTTCAGCGGGTGAAAGTTGACGGGGCCTTTTATGAAATTGATGAAATTCCGGCCCTTGATAAAAAAATCAAGCATAGCATTGAGGTGGTCGTGGACCGCCTTGTGGTCAAGGACGACCTGGAAACACGGCTTGCAGACAGCATGGAAACCGCCTTGAACCTTGCAGACGGACTTGCCTTGATAGAATATGCCAGCGGCGAAAAAAAGGGGGAACGTTTGCTTTTTTCTGCAAAATTCGCCTGTCCGGTTTCGGGCTTTAC
>JALSHF010000158.1 GCA_026982375.1 Emcibacter sp.
GTTGCGCTTATCATCAAGTGTTCTGATTGGCGCGTTAATGGAAAAACCCTGACAAGGCGGCCCTCCTACGAGTAAATCCAATTCTCCTACCTTTAAGGCTAAAGACTTTTTCAGATTGCGATCACAAATGGCTCGTATATCATCAACAACGACTTCTGTATTTAAATGATTTTCCTTATAAGTTTTTGCAAAAACGGGATTAATCTCATTGGCAAAAATAGGGGAAAAACCCGCCATCTCTAAACCACATGAAAGTCCTCCAGCCCCAGCAAACAAATCAAGTGATATCATCTCAATACCCATTATTTAATAATATTTTTACACGACTATTAGTGACACATCTCTCATTTAAATACCAGAATTATAATAATTTCAAGATGCTAAAAATGAGTGTATATAAATACTGACAATATCATGAACGTTAAATCAATGGTGTCAGAGTCATGTGATGCCGTTTTGTAAGCAGGGTCATAAATATACGCCTCGATAATGTTAAAAGATAGGGTGGGCTGCGTTTTAATGGGAAATGGCCTATTACCGCCCGCCTCTTCTTTTGGTTTTCTTGCGTTTTTTGGGTCCCAGAATATCTTGATATTCGCTGAGTGCTTTTCCGGTAAGAATTTTAATTTCATGGCCAGTTGCATAGGTCAGGTCATAATCCGCAATATAGCGATAATTGGCGACAGAGGCCCGTGACATGGCAAAGCTTCTTTCAAAAAAATTCAAATGATCATATATATTAAAATGGTCAATCTTGCGGCTCAGGCGGATCGTGCCGACCAGGCTATCCTTGCCATTCTTGCCCGCGATCTTTATCAAAGTTGGATAGGCAGAACCATTTTTTGCCTTTTTATTTTGTTTGAAATCAATGGTGACATCCGAAAATTTTGTAATGTTGCCCGCTTCGTCCTTAAGAAGCAGAATAAACTCTCTGCTTCCATCAGGTCTTTCAATGGCAGATAAAAACGGCAGCGGCTGGTTATCACTGGCGCGAAGCCCGCTCACCCGCAGCCAGTCTTTTAGCATATTCTCAAGACGGCCTGTCATTAAGGTATGGGTCGCAAAGCCTTGAACCTTGCCTGCCCCCGTTTTAAAAGGCTGATTTTCGCCCTGATATAATTGCCATTTACCTGATCCCTCAAAAAAAGGCAGGTAAACAGACGTTTCCATATAAGTTTTTTTATGTGTGAATTTCTTGTGATCAAAAGGCTGGATTTCGGACGAGACCACGGCCTTTACTTCATTTCCCTCGTCTGATCCCAGATAAATATCATAATGGTTACCATCTTTTTTCAAACGATGCGTATGAATGAACAGGTTGAATTTTTCCAAATCAAACCCCCATTCCCCGAGGCTTCGGCCATTCTTGATGATGGTTCTTTTTCCATCCGGGCTCACCACATTTGCCACCATGATGCCATGGGCGTTCCCCACAGGCCAGGGGAAATTTGCCGCAAGAAACTGGGCGGTGACAAAGGTCCCGTCGTCAAACAGAAAATGCTGTTCCCAATATTCCTTGTAAAATTTATCTTCCAGCAATTGAGGCTTGGTATAATCCAAAGCTTGCGACATTGTTGGCAACAACATACTCATGAACACAACAACCAATTTAATCAACTTCAAAACAAGGCTCCTTGCAAAAACTCTTTTAACATGATTACGGCGATTTAGCCTATGACTATACCTGCAGAAATACAACACGGCAATTATAGATCGGCCCGATTACCAGTGTTTATCCGCCAGTATTTATCCGGTAGTATTTATCCGGTAGAATTATGTCTATCTCATGGCCAGACATTAAGCGGGCGATCTTGGTTTACAAATAACAAAGCGGCCCTTTCCAAAACAAGAAAGAGCCGCTTTGTTATTTTAAAGATGCTGAAAGAAGGATTATCCTTTAAGTTCAGCCGTCATCTGATCCCGTGCTATGGATAGAAAATCTTCCATCTCACGGCGAACTTGATGCTCTGAAATATCCAGTCGCTTGGCGTCAAGATCAGCCTTCACTTTACGATAAACATCA
>JALSHF010000159.1 GCA_026982375.1 Emcibacter sp.
CCGTAATCGACAGCAACAATATGGACTTTTGGTGATGTCTGATTTTGATAGCCATTATCCAAAGTCCAGCGCATTTCGTCCCAAACATATGGTTCTGTACAGGATACTTTGGTCGCCAGATCCATACCTTCGAGCCCGGCCCAGTTTTGGGCTTTTTTAACAAGATCAGGAATATTAAAAACCCCGTCCGGGCGGTGGCTTATAACGCCGTTTGGCGCGCCATTCTTGCGGATATAATGCGTAAGCCGCCTTGTATCTATGCCCGATATGCCCACAAGCCCCTGCGTTTTGCACCAGTCATTTAAATGCTGTTGACTGCGAAAATTTGACGGCGCGGTAATATCTTCGCGAATGATCAATCCTCGCGCGGCGGGGGCATTGCTTTCCATATCCTCTGCATTGGTGCCGATATTTCCGATATGGGGAAAGGTAAAGGTGATAATTTGACCGGCATAAGAAGGGTCTGTTAATATTTCCTGATAACCGGTGAGAGAGGTATTAAAGCAGACCTCGCCCACAATGTCTTTTGCCGCACCAACACCATAACCCCAGAAAACGGATCCGTCCGCAAGAACCAATGCGGCCGTTATGTCCTTATGGGGGGGGGTGAGGGGGCTTTTTTCTTCAATCATGTTTTTTTACTTTCAGGTATTTGGGCCTGAGACAGTTTCCGAGATATGGTCAGATTATATATGAATTGGCACAATATCAAATTGCCGCCAAACTTACGCTGACCCTGACGTAAATTGACGGGAACATAGGTGAAGATTTGGCTTAGGTCAAGTAAAACCGGAAGAAAAAAAATCGTTTAAAAACAAGGGGTTGTCCGATAAAAATCTATTGCTTTCTGCGGCTGTTTGGGGTAATATCTCTGCTTTCTTAAGGTTCGGGATATGCGCGTATCAAATCACGCAATCGTGATTTTTATAAAAAAGGACTAAGAAACAATATGTTGCGAGATCAGCTTACCGTCGCCATGAAGCAGGCGATGAAGAATAAGGAAAAGCGTCGCCTGACGACAATTCGACTCATTCTTGCGGCGATCAAGGATCGGGATATTGCCGCCCGCACGGATAAGCATGCTATTGAAGATGAAGATGCGGTCGTGCTCGAGATTCTATCAAAAATGATCAAACAGCGCAAAGAAAGCCTTGTTGTATACGAAGAGGCAGGCCGCATGGAACTTGCCCAGCAGGAACAGGCGGAGATGGATATTATCTCTGAATTTCAGCCCCGGCAAATGCCCGAAGAAGAAATTACACAAGCGGTTAAAAAGGCTATCGAAGAAACCAATGCTTCCGGCCTGAAAGATATCGGTAAAATAATGGCGCTTCTTAAGAGGAGCTATGCCGGCCAAATGGATTTTTCCAGAGCCAGCGCCATCGCGCGGTCTGAACTTTCCTAATCTTTATCCACAGGCCTTTTCATATTTCCTGTTGTTTTGAAGCTCTTTATTGAAACCTTTGCGGAGTGATATAGTTTTATGGGGTTTACGCCTGATTTTCTGGATGAAATACGAAACCGTATCCCTGTAAGTGATATTGTAGGCCGCCGCGTTAAACTTGCGCGCAAGGGGCGGGAAAGCACCGGTTTATGCCCTTTTCACAATGAAAAGACGCCCTCCTTCACGGTTAATGATGATAAGGGGTTTTACCATTGTTTTGGCTGCGCAGCCCACGGTGATATCATAAAATTTGTCATGGAAACAGAAGGGTTGAGTTTTCCGGAAACCGTTGAACGCCTGGCCGGACAGGCTGGACTTGCCCTGCCGGAATATAGCCCCGAAGACAGGAAACGAACAGACCAGCGTAAATCCCTGTATGATGTTATGGAAATGGCGGCTAAATATTTTGAAACCCAGCTTGTCTCGCAGGCGGGATCAGAAGGGCTGGGTTATTTTACCCGCCGGGGGCTTGTCCGTGACACTGTGAAGAAATTCCGGCTGGGCTATTCGCCCGAGGGCCGCACAGCCCTAAAAGATAGTTTGATGAGCCGAGAGGGCATCACCGAAGATATGATGG
>JALSHF010000160.1 GCA_026982375.1 Emcibacter sp.
CTTCGACACCAGAATTTCCGTATCAAATTCGCTGGCCACGCCGACAAATTTAGCGGAAGCCCTTGCATGAAGGCCGCGTTTATTCTGAATTTGCACTTTTCTAATCATGACGGAATTCTGGTCAGCCCGGGAACTATTATCACTCACATATTATCCCCGGATAACACGTGGGACGCGATGTTGATATATTTACGGCCAGAATCCTGCGCGGCCTGAATGGCTTCTTCCATGGTGCATACCGAACGGACGCTTGCCAGCTTGATCAGCATGGGCAGATTGATCCCGGCGATCACCTCCACATTGGCATTCTCCATTATTGAAATAGCCAGATTTGACGGGGTGCCGCCGAACATATCAGTCAAGAGGATAACGCCGGAGTCCTGATCGACATCCTTGACCGCATCCAGAATATCTTGCCTTCGTTGTTCCATATCATCATCTGGTCCAATGCATATGGCCCGTACCGCCTTTTGAGGGCCAACCACATGTTCCATTGCAGAAATAAACTCCTCTGCAAGCCGGCCATGAGTCACAACTACCATACCAATCATTTCTTTTATCCTGTTTATGCGGGATTATATGCCCCTCAGCACCAATTCCCGGTGATAGATATTTACTTTAAAGCCACCCTTGTTCAACTGTTTGGCTATTTTTTCCGCCACACATACGGAGCGATGCCAACCGCCCGTACAGCCAAAAGAAATCTTTAGGTAAGATTTGCCTTCTTTCTTATACTCAGGCAACAAGAATAAAATCAAGTCGCTTATTTTGCCGTAAAAATCCGCAAATCTTTTGTCCTGTTCCACATATTTCTGAATTTTACTGTCCAGACCGGTCAAGGATTTTAACTTATCCACATAATGGGGGTTGCGCAAAAAACGTACGTCAAATACCAGATCAGCATTTCTGGGCAGCCCTTTTGGATAGGCGAAGGAACTAATCACAATATTCATATCACCGCTATGCTGGCGTTCAAATTTTTGGGTTAATGTCTGACGTAAATCCTGTCCGCCCATGTCTGATGTATCAAATATATAATCCGCTTCTGCGCGAATGGCCTGCATCAACTGGCGCTCCTGAGTGATGCCATCAATGACCTGGCGGTCTTTGGCCAGCGGATGCTTGCGCCGCGTTTCCGAAAAACGCTTGACCAATATCTCATCGCTGCTGTCAAAATACAATATTTGAAGATCTATATTGTCGCGGGATTTAAGATCCGCCAGATTTTCCAATATTTTATCCTGCTGGAAATTCCGGGTTCGCGCGTCAATACCAATGACCAATGCCGGGTGGTCATCATTCTCATAATCGGCAAGAACCAGTTCCAGCACATTGGACAATAATGTTACCGGCAGGTTGTCTATGGCTTCATAGTTCAAATCTTCCAGAATTTTCAGCGCAGAAGATTTCCCCGCCCCCGACATGCCGGTGATCAAATATAATTTTAATGGCTTGTCCTCAAATGTATCCATATGTCCTTAAATTCCCTGACGAAGGGCTAAATTAAAGGCCAAGAATCCATTGGAGTCAATATTTCTAGGTGAAAATCGTCATTCCCGAGACAATGTTTCAACGCTTTGAGATAGTATTTTAAGGGCCGAACGCAGTTTTTCAGGAGCAGAGGCCTCAAAAGCATAGAAATCCAGACAGGGGATTTCTGCCCCGTCCAGCCGCGTGACTTTCTGCTGCGGCAAACGTTCCAGACTGGCAATATCCAAAACCAGCTCCACCACCAGATCGATTCTCGCCATATGCCGAAAAGGGACATTTAATATGCCAATATTGCGCACCTCAATTTTACCCGCGATTGTCTCCGGTGCCTGCATAACCACGCGGTCCTGCCCCATCCGGGAGACTTCAACATAATCATCCCCGACCAATTCGGCGCCTTGGCCCATTAGCCTGAGCGCCAAATCGGATTTTCCCGCTCTGGACACCCCTTTAATCAGGACGCCCTTCCCGTCAATAAAAATGCCGGTGCCATGGACTAATATCATGTCGAAGCCTCAGATTTAAGGGATATATGACGTAGCTGAACCGTAAATTGCGCGCCGCCGGTTTGGCGGTTCTGCGCAACAATGACCCCTTCATGCGCCTCAACAATTTTCTTGCAGATGCTGAGCCCTAATCCGGAATGTTTGCCAAAGGCTTCTGCGCTTGGGCGTTCCGAATAGAATCTGTCAAAAATATCTTCCAGTTTATCTTCAGGAATACCCTGCCCCTCATCTTCAATCACCACTTGCACCATGTTTTTTTGATGACTGAGCCTGATCCAGATAGTGCCATCCTTTTTTGAAAAAGAGATGGCATTATCAATCAGGTTACGAAATAACTGCCCAAGCTGCCCTTCCAGACCAGAGACACAATAGGCTTTCGCCGATTTTTTCTTACGGGCATTCTTCTGGCTGTCCAAATCCAGATGCAGGGCGGGAATTTTGTCGCCATGTGATGAATTATACATATCAACCAAGGTTTCCAGCAAAGTTTTCAAGTTCACTTCACCCATTTGGCTCCGGGACATTTCGGCATCCAGTCTGGAAACATTGGAAATATCACTGATCAGACGATCAAGCCGTCCCACATCATCTGCGATAATACCAAGAAGTTTTTTCTTGGCGGTCTCATTTTTGGCCAGCGATAAAGTCTCCACCGCACTTCGAAGCGATGTTAAGGGGTTTTTCAATTCGTGGGATACATCAGCGGCAAACGCCGCCACGGCGTCAATTTGCCGCGCCAGAGCCAAGGTCATGTCTTTCAGGGATCGGGACAGGTCCCCGATCTCATCGTTGCGGCTGGAATAATCGGGAATATCGGCGCCGGTATGGGTGCCGGCACTAATGCGGTCGGCGGATCTGGCCAAGCGCAAAATGGGGCGAACGATGGTTCTGGCCAAAAATATGGACAAGAGCAAAGTCACCAACAGCACGATACCAAAGAATTTTAAAAAGGTAATCCTCGTCTGTTGAACCGCCGCGTTAATATCCCGCGTATCCGCCGACAAAAGCAAGGCCCCGAGAACCCGGCGAAATCGCTGAACCGGAACAGCAACAGTTATAATCTCGGTACGATCCGACAAGCGCCTGATTCTAAATCCCATATCCCCTTCAAGCGCCCTTTCAACTTCGGGGTAATGATCCGCCACCTGCGTTTTAACCTCATGGTATGACTCCAGATCCTTTCGGCGATGCAAACTGTCCAATAGCAGGGTGATCGTTTCTGATACCTGATCCAGAAAAGCCGTCAAACCCACATATTGCGGCAGCTCGTCAATAACCACAGACTGATCAACCGCAAGATCCCGGCTGTCCAGCAATAAATTACCTTCCAGCCCAAACAGGCGTGTGCGATTATTGGTCACGCCAACCACACGTACGATGATCTGTTCCGCAGGCTTTAAGCGCAGTTCCGTTCTGTCGGCCTCAGCCGTTGCGGCCTCGCCCAATGCGCCCGCCATAACTTCGGCATCCTTAATCAGCGCATTGATGCGCGACTGAACCATGGTCTCCTGATATTGGTCAATATATAATATGCCGCCGGCCAAGAACCCAAGCGCGATAAGATTTACCGCCAATATGCGAACCGTAAGCGGCGACACACGGCGTTTGGGCCGCAGAAGATTTTTCCGCCGACCCTCTTCCGGGGTTTCATTCTCGTTTAAGTTTGAAAGTTTTTCAGCTTTCACTATATCTGTATCCGACACCATATAATGTTTCGATACCGTCAAATTCAGGGTCTATATTGCGAAATTTTTTACGCAGCCGTTTAATATGGCTGTCTATCGTTCTGTCATCCACATAAACATCATCATTATAGGCAATGTCCATCAGTTGATCCCGGCTTTTTACGTGACCCGGCCGATGGCCGAGGGCTTCTAAAATCAAAAATTCTGTCACCGTCAGCTTAACATCATTGCCGTCCCATTGGCAGATATGGCGCAAAGGATCAAGCAGCAACCGTCCGCGAATAAGAACGCCGGCCTCATCACCTGCGGATGCTTCAGAATTCTGACCGGACTTCAGGTTGGTTTTTCGAACCGCATCAACCCGCCTCAGGATGGTTTTGATCCGTTCAATTAACAATCGCTGGGAAAACGGCTTGGTAATATAATCATCCGCGCCCATTTTCAGGCCCAGCATTTCATCTATTTCATCGTCCTTGGACGTGAGAAAGATAACGGGGAAATCATGCTTCTCCCGCAATCTGCGCAAAAGCTCCATACCGTCCATTCTGGGCATTTTAATATCCAGCACGGCAAGATCGGGCAGATTTTTCGAGAAGCCGTCCAGTGCGGCCGCCCCGTCAGGGTAGGTCGTCACATCAAAACCTTCGGCTTCCAGAGCCATACATACGGAGGTCAGAATATTTTGGTCATCATCAACCAGTGTTATTTTCGGCGCCATTTAGGTTTTTTTCCTCTATTATTAGCGAATCTCATTAAAGATTAGCATGATTTCTTTCCCATGGTAAGCATTTACAGAAAGATACTTCTCACGATATGTTAAAATAATATACATAGATTTCAAAGCCTTACCAAAATCATGGGAATTTTTTGCGATTGATACTTGATTTCAATTCTCATATGGGCGATTCCCTCATCATGTTTCAAAAACAGCCCATAAGAAATTATGGCGTTAATTTCTCCGCTGACCTTACGGATCAACTAAGGCAGAATTGAGAAATATAAAAATTTAAGGACTGTGTCTAAAATGAATAATATTGGTAAATATATCAGCTCATCGAAGCTTGATCAGCACGGCATTTCAAGTGATGAAAATATATTCTGGAATATGGGTGCGGAAATTCTTTACGAACACAGCATCAAGAAAAATCTGGGGCTGGTCGGCAAGGGCGGCGCTCTTGTTGTTGAAACCGGCGTCCATACGGGCCGCTCTGCCAATGACAAATTCATGGTCAAAGAAGAGACCACCAAGGATGATATCTGGTGGGGTAAGGTCAATGTCCCTATCTCGGAAGAAAATTTTGATAAAATCCACGGCCAGATCCTCGCCTATTTGAATGAGCGTGATCTTTATGTTCAGGATCTTTACGGCGGCACGGATCCCACCTGCCGGATTTCTGTTCGTGCCATCAGCCCAAGCCCCTGGCACAGCCTGTTCATTCGCAATCTTCTGGTGCGGCCTGACGGGGCTGATTTAGCTGGTTTTGCGCCGGACTTCACCATACTTCATGCGCCCGAGTTAAAAGTAAACCCCGCAGAGGTTGGGACAAACAGCGAAACGGTCATTACCCTTAATCTGGCAAAGAAACTGGTACTCATTGCCGGAACATCTTATGCCGGAGAAATGAAAAAATCGGTCTTTTCGATCCTTAATTACCTGCTGCCGGCAAAGGGAATTATGCCCATGCATTGTTCGGCCAATATTGGCAAGGACGGCGACACGGCCATTTTCTTTGGTCTTTCCGGCACCGGAAAAACTACCCTTTCCGCTGATCCTGAGCGCAGCCTGATCGGGGATGACGAGCATGGCTGGTCTGATACATCGGTCTTTAATTTTGAGGGCGGCTGTTATGCCAAGGTAATCCGCTTGTCCAAGGAAGCCGAGCCTGAAATCTATGCCACTACCGGCATGTTCGGAACGGTTCTGGAAAATGTGGTTATTGATCCCGATACGCGGGAACTTGACCTTGATGACGGCTCCAAGGCGGAGAATACCCGCGCGGCTTACCCCATCACTTCAATTCCCAATACCACCGAAGGCGGGGTTGGCGACCACCCGAAAAATATCATTATGCTGACCGCCGATGCCTTTGGCGTCATGCCGCCCATTGCACGCCTGACGCCAGAACAAGCCATGTATCACTTCCTGTCGGGCTATACCGCGAAAGTTGCCGGCACAGAAAAAGGCCTCGGCAAGGAACCTGTGGCAGCTTTTTCCACCTGTTTTGGCGCCCCGTTCATGCCGCGCCATCCGTCGGTTTATGGTAATCTTCTGCGTGAAAAAATTGCCCAGCATGAAGTGACCTGCTGGCTGGTGAATACCGGCTGGACCGGCGGCGTTTACGGTGTCGGCAGCCGCATGCCCATCAAATATACCCGCGCCCTCCTGCGCGGCGCGCTTGACGGCACGCTGGATAAAGGTGACTTTCGCATTGACCCCAATTTCGGCTTTGAAATTCCCTTAAGCTGCGCAGGCGTTGATGGCAATGTTCTTGACCCGCGCGGTACTTGGGCAGACGGCAAGGCCTATGACGCGCAGGCCGCCCATCTGGTTGATCTCTTCCGGAAAAACTTCACCGAATATGAAGATCATGTGGATGATAATGTGAAAGCCGCCGGCCCGATTTTATAAGTCAGGCTTTATTCACCAGATTTTTTCTCTATAATATGCCGTTATTTTAAATATGGCTTATAAATTTGGCCTATAAATCTGGTTTAATAGGATGAAGATATATTCATGAGAAAATCAAAAGCATCAACTTTTCCCCGCTGGAATGGCTATGAGTCTTCGCGCGACACCATACAGGTGCGTATGTGCGATCATGACGGCTGTGATAACAAAGGCGAATTCCCCGCACCAAAATCGCCGGACAGCCGGGATAAATGGCAATTTTGCGAGGCCCATATCACCGAATTCAACAGCAAATGGAATTATTTTGAAGGTATGAGCAAGGAAGAGGCCTTTAAGCGCGCCCAGGAAGAAATGCGTACCGCACGCGGCTATGCCTCAAGCGGGGCCTATGATATGGGAAGTGCGGAAACTTATGGCAAGGATCGGCGCAGGTCCGATGCCTTGATCATTCTTGATCTGGACGATGATGCCACCCCGGCAGAAATTAAAGCCGCCTACCGCCGCATGGCCAAGCTCTATCACCCCGACACCAATCTTGGCGACAGCGACGCCGCCATCAAATTCCAACAAGTCAGCACCGCCTATGAAGTGCTGACGGTGAAGTGATATGCCCTCATCAAAATATCTGCTTTGTGACCTTGCCGATCATGTGCTTACGCTTACGCTGAATCAGGCAAGTCACCGTAATTCCTTAAGCGAAGAAATGCTGAATGCGCTGCTGAAGCAACTGTTGGCATCCTATGATGATCAACAGGTCAGAGTCATTGTCATCGCTGCCGCCGGGCCGGTTTTTTGTGCCGGCCACAACCTCAAAGAACTCAATGAACATCATAAGGATGAGGATGGCGGCAAAGCTTTTTTCCAGAAAATAATGCGGCTTTGTGCAAAGGTTATGCAGGCGATTGTTAACCACCCAAGACCCGTTATCGCCAAGGTTCAGGGCATGGCCACCGCCGCGGGCTGTCAACTTGTGGCCAGTTGCGATTTGGCCGTTGCCACCGACAATAGCCGCTTTTGTACCCCCGGGGTCAATATTGGTTTATTCTGTTCAACGCCCATGGTTGCCCTAAGCCGCAACCTGAACCGCAAGCAGGCCATGGAGATGTTATTATTGGGCGATGCTATTGATGCGCAAGCGGCCTTGTCATATGGCTTGATAAATCAGATTGTCCCGGCTGATGAATTGGATAGCGCCGTGAATGATTATTGCCAGAAACTATGCCGCAAGAGTGCGTCAACCCTTAAAACAGGCAAAGAGGCCTTTTATCAACAAGCTGAAATGTCCCTGGCCGATGCCTATGAATATACCTGCGGCGTGATGGTCAGCAATTTGCTTCATCATGATGCAAAGGAGGGAATCGACGCCTTCCTGGGCAAGCGCCCGGCAGATTTTGGCCATAATTCCCGCTGATTCTGAACATTATTTCAAGGCCCTGCAACGGTATCAGAAATGGCGCAGACTATTGGGCTGAATTTAGCTGAAATCACAAAAAATGTTTCGACTAAATGACCTCATCCGTTTAGGGTATCGGTGGCCATATGAAAAAATTGCCAAAGATGGCGATATAAATATCCGGCATATTGAAAACAGCGGAAAGTAAAAATCTTGTTATGATAAAATATATGAATAAATTTTCTATCGTGGGCGGCGGATTTATTCTTGCCCTATCACAGATGGCGTTTTTCCCGGCCTCTGTTTGGGCCGGGGGGGAGCCTCAAGCCACGGACAGCTATTTCATAGAAGCCCAAAAAACCCTGTCCCGGAAATTAGCCAGAAAGCCCAACACAGCGCCCGCCAGAAATATCATTCTTTTCATTGGCGACGGGATGGGGGTCAGCACAGTAACGGCGGCCCGTATTCTGGAAGGGCAGCTTAAGGGTATGGCCGGCGAAGAAAATATTCTTTCATGGGAGACATTCCCCTATACGGCACTTTCAAAAACCTATAACACCAATCGCCAGATACCGGATTCCGCCGGAACGGCCTCTGCCTTCCTGTCAGGCACGAAAACCAGGTCCAATGTGATCAGCGTTAATCAGAATGCCGTTCAGGGGGATTGCCAATCAACCCAGGGGAATCATCTGGAAAGCTTTCTTGAGTTATCTGAAAAGGTCGGAGTCAATACAGGAATTGTCACCAATGCCCGCCTGACCCATGCAACCCCCGCCGCTGCCTATGCCCACAGCCCAAGCCGCTATTGGGAAACAATGAGCGATATCCCTAAAGCTGAACAGAAATACGGCTGCATAGATATTGCCCGGCAATTTGTCAATTTCTCCGCTGGTAACGGCATTGAAATTGCCTTTGGCGGCGGGCGCCGAAATTTCCTGCCCAGCTCTGTCACCGACGGCGAAGGTGAAAAAGGCAAAAGAAAAGATAACCGCAACCTGATCGAAGAATGGAAAAACCTTCATCAAAACGGGCAATATGTCTGGAACGAAGCGGGCTTTGATCAGCTGGATATCAAGAAGGACGGCCCAATTCTGGGCCTGTTTAATGCCAGCCATATGCAATTTGAAACAGACCGGCATCTGGATAAGGGCGGGGAGCCATCTCTTGCTGATATGACCAAAAAAGCCATAGAAAAGTTGCAGGGAAAGTCAGAAGGATATTTCCTCTATATCGAAGGCGCCCGTATTGATCACGCCCATCATGCCGGCAATGCCTATCGCGCGCTCCATGACAGTGTGGCCCTGGCTGAGGCGGTGCAAGTCGCCAAGGACATGACAAATGGTCAGGATACCTTGATCATCGTGACCGCCGACCATTCCCACGGCTTTGTCATGACCGGCGATGTCACACGCGGCAACCCCATTCTGGGCAAGGTTGTTGAAAATGACAAAAAAGGTATCGCCAAGAGCCATCCGGCGGTGGCAAAAGACGGCAGCCCCTATACCACACTTGGCTATTATAATGGCGGGGGCGCAATAGTAGGCCAGCCCCGTTCAGACTTGAGCCATGTGGATACTGAAGCCCAAAATTATTTACAGCAGGCCCTCGTGCCAACCGGCTATGAACGGCACGGCGGCGAAGATGTGGCCATTTATGCTGATGGGCCGGGAGGCTATCTCTTTCACGGCGTGGTAGAACAGAATTATATCTTCCATGTTATGAAACACGCTTTGCGTCTGGATGAAAAATTAAAAAGCGTGAAGTGACAGGCAAAATATTTTAAGGGGAGATCATGAACGACAAGAGCGAACTTCTGAATAAATTAAAAATTGACCGTTCCGAAAAAGAAAGCTCAAGCAAAACATCTGTGCTTTTTTTAACAGTGATGATGTTATTTTCTTTTATCGTGGGCGGCGGCATTGTCTGGATCTGGCGCGGCGGCGATGATGTCCAGAATCAGGCCGGCGCGGCGTCCAAACCTGTGCAATCCATGAAGAAAGTAACAACCGCCTCCCCCGCTGCGAAGAAACCGGCAGACAGGGCCGCCCGCAAATCTGACAAGATATTGAACGCCTCCGGTTATATCACGGCGCGGCGTATGGCCACAGTATCGGCCGAGGTCATGGGGCTGATCACCGCCGTGAATGTAGAAGAAGGCATGTCCGTCAAAAAAGGGCAGATATTGGCACAGCTTGATAACGCGGTGGCAACTGTGGATGTGAATTACGCTCTGGCCCAATTAACCGCCACCAAATCGAGGGTGGCCCGCATAAAAGCAAATCTGGCAGAGGCCAGGCGTGTTTTAAAACGCTCTATTGAACTTAGCTCGAAAAATTTCTCCTCTGAGGCTGACGTAAGCAGCGCGCGGGCCAACAAGGAAAGCTTAACCGCCGACCTTAATACGGCGCGGGCTGAAATCAGGGTGGCAGAGCTTGAAGTTGAACGGCAACAGGAACGCCTTGATAATCATACCATAAGAGCCCCCTTTGCCGGCGTTGTAACGGTCAAGAACGCCCAGCCCGGTGAGATCGTGGCCCCGTCATCAGCCGGCGGCGGCTTTACCCGAACCGGAATATGTACTATCGTTGATATGGATTCACTGGAAATTGAAGTGGATGTTAATGAGGCCTTCATCGGCAGGGTTTTCGAGGGGCAAAAAGTCGAGGCCCATCTGGATGCCTATTCGGACTGGACAATTCCGGCCATTGTTATTGCGGTCATTCCAACAGCAGACCGGGCCAAGGCAACCGTTCGCGTTCGTATTGGCATAAAAGTTAAAGATACGCGCATATTACCGGATATGGGCGTTAAAGTAGCCTTTTTAAAAGAATAAGTATCTTGGTTAAAAAGATAAATTAGGGATCTAGACGAATGACGGATAAAATATTATATGACCTTCGGGGCGTTTCAAAAGAATTCGTTAAGGGTAAAGAAAAAATAACCATTTTTGACAATCTTAATATGTCGATTAAAGAGGGGGAATTTCTGGCCATCATGGGGCCATCAGGTTCCGGAAAAACAACCCTTTTGAATTTGCTTGGCGGTGTTGATAAACCAACAAGCGGCGAGATCTGGTTTAACGGTTCCCGTGTGGATAATCTGTCGGAAAGCCAGTTGGCAAAATGGCGCGCGGGCAATATTGGCTTTATTTTCCAGTTTTATAACCTCATGCCCATGCTCAATGCGGAACGCAATGTGGAATTACCGCTGCTGCTGACCAATTTATCTTCGAAACAACGTAAGGAACGCGTCGCTGCCGCCATGGAATTGGTTGGCCTTTCTGACCGTGCAAAACATATGACCAGTGAAATGTCCGGCGGACAACAGCAACGCGTCGCCATTGCCCGCGCCATTGTTTCTGACCCGAAACTCATATTATGTGATGAGCCTACGGGTGATCTGGACCGTAAAACCGCCGATGAAATTCTGTCTATGCTACAGCTTCTTAATCGTGACTTTGGCAAAACCATCCTTATGGTGACCCATGATCCTTCTGCGGCAACCTATGCAAAACGGACGCTTCATCTGGATAAGGGGGAATTCGTTGAGAAGGAACTGACCACATGAGTGATCTTTATCTGGTCTATAAAAACCTGACCCGAAAAAAACTCAGATTCTTTCTCACGTTTTTTGCTATATTCATTGCCTTTCTTATGTTTGGCGCGTTAACAGCCTTTGACAGCGCGTTAAATGCGGGCGTTGAGCTGTCCGCCGATAATCGTCTGATTTCTGTCAATAAAATCAATTTTACCCAGCCTTTGCCCATTTCTTATGTGCGTAAAGTGCAAACGGTTGAAGGGATAGAGGCCGTTGCCCAATTTAACTGGTTTGGCGGTTATTATAAAGAACCGCGCCAGCAGGTGATGACCTTTGCCGTTGATCCGGCGACACTTCTTGCCGTTTACGGCGATGATATAGCGATCGATGAAGAACGGTATGATAATTGGCAAAAAAATCAACAGGGTATCCTTGTGGGCAAGGCGGTTGCTGATCTATATGGCTGGAAGGTTGGTGACCGGATCCCGTTACATTCAAATATTTTTTCCAAGCAGGATGGCTCATCATCCTGGGCCTTCGATATAGAGGGAATTTACACGGCTAAATACCCGCAGGCTGATACCAATAGCGTTTATATTCATTATAAATATTTCAACGAAACCCAGTCTTTTGGCGGTAATTTTATCGGATGGATGGGCATTAAAACCCTTGACCCCAAACTTAATGAGCAGGTGATAAAGGCGATCGATGACATGTTCGCCAACACCCCCTTTGAAACCGAAACAGTTCCTGAAAAGGCCTTTAACCAAAGCTTTATCGCCCAGCTTGGTAATATTGGCTTGATCTTGTCTTCTGTGGTTTTCGCTTCCTTTTTTATTATTCTGGTTATTGTCGGCTTTTCAATGGCACTGGCCATTCGGGAACGGACAAATGAAATCGGGGTTATGAAAACCCTTGGGTTTTCTTCCTTGAGAATATTCAAGATGGTCTTGATGGAATCATTCATGCTGATTTTTCTTGGCGGCATTGCCGGATTATTCACCGCAACCTATTTCCTTGGATTTTTGAATAATGCGCCGCAATTTCCCCTGCCGGATTTAATTCTGTCAAATGATATTATCCTTAAGGCTGTTGCGATTATGGTCTTTCTTGGCTTGATAACCGGCATAATTCCCGCCGTAAATGCGCTTCGATTAAACATTATCACCGCGTTAAGCCGCCGGTAAAAAGGATTTAAAATGAGCAGCATCTTTTCTCAGATATTTACGGTAATCATGATGAATATCCGCAGTCTGCCCAAGCGGTTATGGATGTCATTCGCCGCGACGCTTGCGATTTCCGTTGTTGTGGCGGTTTTGCTGTCTTTTCTGTCCATGTCCAATGGTTTCAAGAAAACACTGGAGAGTGCCGGCAGCGACAAGACGGCCATCGTTACCCGAAGCGGCTCTAAATCAGAGCTCAACAGCGTCCTGTCAAATGACGTGGTGAACATCATTACAACAGCGCCGGGTATCGCAAAGAATGCGGACGGGAAACCGATTTATTCCGCAGAATTATATGTGGTGGTAGACGGCATAAAGCGCACGACACAGACAAAAGCCAATCTGCCCATGCGCGGGATCGCGAAAGCCGGTGTTGACCTGCGCGGCAATGTTAAAATAATCGAAGGCCGCATGTTTGAACCGGGCCGCAATGAGATTATTGTCGGAACCGCGATTTTAAGGGAATTTTCCGGTTTTGACCTGGGCACAACCGTGAAATTCGGCAAATCGGAATGGACCGTCGTTGGTATCTTCAGCACAGGCGGCTCTGCCTTTGAAAGCGAATTATGGGCCGATGCACGCACCTTGCAAAGCCAGTTCCGGCGCGGCAACAGCTTTCAAACCATCCGCGTCCTTCTGGAAGAGCCGGGAAATATTGAGGGCATGCTGGAGGCCGTCAAGCAAGACCCGCGCCTTATTCTGGATGTGCAGACGGAAATTGATTATTTTAAAGAACAGGGCGAAGCGCTCAATGGCATGGTTAATCTCGGCTGGATATTAAGTATTGTCATGAGCCTTGGGGCTTTGGCCGGCGCACTGAATACAATGTATACCTCGGTTGCGGATAGAGAGCGCGAAATCGCCACCCTGCGCGCCATCGGCTTTAGCAATATTTCAGCCTTTTTCGGGACGTTAACGGAATCATTGATATTGTCGGTCATTGGCGGCGTTGTTGGCACGCTCGCCGCCTATATATTCATGGATGGCTTAACCACCTCAACCTTAGGCGGCAATTTTACCCAAGTCGTCTTTTCTTTCCATATGAGCGCTGATCTTTTTAAAAGCGGCATAATATTGGCGCTTGCCATAGGCCTTATCGGCGGATTTTTCCCCGCTTTGCGTGCGGCCCGCCTGCCCGTCGTTTTAGCCTTCCGGGGCGGCGCTTGAGTTTCTTCTTTTTGGATTCCGCTCAGGCGCCGCTAGGGGCTGCGCTCCCCCTTGGTCGCTAAGTCGGCGCTGCGCGCCTCCTGTCTTGCCTTTCCTTTCAAGCTTGTGTTATGGGGCGGGAAAAATTCCTTGAA
>JALSHF010000161.1 GCA_026982375.1 Emcibacter sp.
TGATCCGGCGGTCATAGCGCTGATTCGGGATTTGATTAAACGCGCCCATAAAAAGGGCGTGAAGGTTGGCCTATGTGGCCAGGCCCCCAGTGATGACCCTGAATATGCCCGGATTCTGGTTGAAGCCGGTATCGATTCAATTTCTGTTACACCGGACAGTTTCCTGTTTGTAAAAGATAAAGTTGCCGCAGCAGAATCTGGCTTGGAAAATAACACCAGGAAAGAATGAAGGAGAAAATGATGTTGAAATCTATAATGGTGCCACTTGATCATACATCGAATAGTCAAATACGGATAACAGCCGCTGTTACCTTGGCCCAGAAATTTGAGGCGCATATTGTGGGTGTTCATGTGTTGCCCACATTGGAGCATATGATGCAAACAGTCCCATATATGCCCCTCTCGGCAGAAGTTTACCGTGATCAGCATCATATAATGAAGACCAGGGCAAGGGAGCTGTGGGATAATTTTGAAGATAATATGAAGCATGCGGGCATTCATTTCGACAGACATCAGGAGGAAGGAGACATACTCTCATTCTACAAATTATATTCGCATTGCTCGGATATGACGATCCTCAATCAGGCTGAACAGGGAAGCAGCCCAATTCTGGATAACATGACATCTTTCATGCTGGAAAGCGGTATACCCGTTATGACAATCCCCAAACATGCGACATATCCGACAATTGGAAAGCGGGTTCTGGCGGCCTGGAATGACAGTGCGCAGAGTGCCAGAGCTGTGCATGATGCCTTGCCGATTTTACGCAAAGCAGACAGGGTGGTTGTTTTAACTGTCGGGGAATATGACAAGAAGGCCGTTCCTGCCGCAGACATCTGTATTTATCTTGCACGGCATGGGGTCAATGTAGAAGCCATGCAGGGCGATATCACCGATACCGCGGCAGAGGTCATTATGAGAACTGCGGAAAATATGAACGCGGATATGATTGTTGCGGGTGCCTGGGGGCATTCTCGAATTACGGAAGTGATTATGGGGGGCGTGACAAAAAGTCTTTATTCAAATCAGGCGCTGCCGGTTTTCTTTTCTCATTAGATGTTTTCTTTTCTCATTAGATTCAAAAAATACTCTCTTGATTGATTGCAATCATAACATGATCCGTTTTTTCCTTTCTAATGGTCAGGAACAGACAGAAAATGATTATTGTTTCAACTTAAAAGGAGAAAAAACATGAGTATTCGCGATCTTGTACCTTCACTTTGGCACAGTAAAGGTAATGGCAACAACACACCATTTCTGTCAATTGAAACATTGAGAGAAGAAATGGACCAGTTATTTGATAGTTTCAATCCGAGGGTTGGGCTCCCTGTAAACTGGAACAGGGACAAGCAAGGATTGGCTGGCTTTGCACCTGCGGATATTAGCGAAACGGATAAAGAAATAGAAGTTACCATGGATCTGCCCGGCTTTGATGAGAAGGATATCGACATCACTTTTTCCGATGGACAATTGACCGTCGAGGGAAAACAGGAAGATAAACGGGAAGAAGATGGAAAAAATTATCACCGCATTGAACGCAGCTGCGGATCTTTTCGAAGATCTTTTTACCTGCCTTCGGAAATTGAAGAAGACAGTATGGAAGCTAAATTCAAAAAAGGTGTTCTGATAATAACTTTGCCCAAGTCACCTGAGGCCCGGAAGCCACAAAAAAAAATCGAAATCAAAACATCGTAATTTTCTTATAACCAAAGGATGGGTTGGTCGTAATATTAACGGATTATCCCGTTCCTTGAGGACGCATATTCAGGAAAGCTGAACATATGATCAGGACGGTAGATATTATGGCTGAATTCAGTAAAGGCATTATGGCCATCCCGGTGAAATGCTGTAAGGATATTTATCATAAAATCCGGAATGTCTGGGAAAGCCGCCGCCCATGGGGGTATTATAAAATTCTGGAAGACACTGCCGGGCGAAAAGTCAAGACAATCCATGTGAAGCCCGGAAAAAGACTGAGTTTGCAAAAACACCGGCATCGGTCGGAATATTGGCTGGTTACCAGCGGCAGTGGTCTGGTTCAGGTTAATGACAAGGAAATATTATTAAAAACCGGAAATAGTATAACCATTCCCAAAGATACGACTCATCGGGTAACAAATGTGGGAAAGGAAACATTTGTTTTTGTGGAAGTGCAGCTTGGTGATTATCTGGAGGAGGATGATATTATCCGGCTGGAGGATGATTTTGGCCGAAAGGACAGTTGATTGCCGTTGTAATCATAATCAGTTTTTGGGCCAGCAGGATAATGTAATGCGTTCTTATTGAATGACTTTAACCCCAAGGAGATTTGAGATGCTTGTAAAAGAAGTTATGTCATCAACGGTCATTACAATTGATGAAGGAGAGAACCTGAAGGCGGCGGCACGAAAAATGCGTGATCTTGATATTGGCTGTTTGCTCGTCTGTCAAACGGATGGTGACCTGGCCGGGATTATCACGGACCGTGATATTACCTGCCGGGGCGTGGCAGATGGTTTGGATACAGATGCCATGATCGTCAGTGATGTGATGTCAAAGGGCCTGATCTGGTGTAATGATAATGAAAATATTGAGGATGCTATCCGTCTGATGGAAAACCAACAGATAAGGCGTCTGCCTGTGCTGGATGCGGGTAACAAACTGGTTGGTATTCTTACCCTTGGCGATATATCCACACATTTGCCCCATAATTTATCAGGTGAGGTTATTGAAGCTGTTTCCATGCCCGTTAACAGAGCCTGCCCTGTAGCGGCAAGTTAATCGGACAAACCCAATGACAGGATCCGGATATTAGAAAATACACAGATGCTGTCAATTCTGGTATGCTCATTGTAAGAAACAACATTGGGACTGGAAAATGATTGATATGATCCCCTTTGGCAGCCGGACAAAAAAAATAATCAATGCTGTAACGGCCTTGATTATAGTTCTGGATGAAAAAGGCAGAATTATATTTTTCAATCATGCGTGCGAGCTATTGACAGGATATGACTTTCAGGAAGTGGAGGGGCGGTATTTATGGGATTTTTTGTTGCATCCTGATGAAATTGAGGCCACAAAAAGGGTCTTTTTTAATCTTTCATCCCAGAAAACACCCAATAGGAATATCAATTATTGGGTGAATAAACAGGGTGCTTCCCATTTGATTTCCTGGTCAAATACAATTATCAGCAGTGCCGAAACCAATGAACCATATGTTGTTGGCACAGGTGTGGATATTAGTAAACATTCGGCAATGGTTGAATTGCTTTCCGAAAGAGAGGCAAAATTTAAAGCAATTTTTGAATCAGCTAATGATGGTATTATTATAACCGATAGAAATGGTAAAATAGAGCAGGTTAATTTTACAGCTACAAAGTTATTTGGCTATAATCTGTCAGAACTGCACGGCAAGAATGTAAAAATTCTAATACCCGAGCAGGATTATGACCGCCATAATGAATATATTCAGAAATATAACAAGACCGGTCAGAAAAATATTCTGGATACGGGCCGTGAAGTTATCGGTCTGCGCAAAGACAAATCTGCCTTTCCTTTATATTTATCGCTTACAGAAGTTTCTTATGATGATAGTTGCGCGTTCGTTGCAATGATACATGACCTTACCGAGAGGAACAGGTATCTCGAAGAAATTCACCAGGCCCAGAAAATGGAAGCTTTGGGACAATTGACAGGTGGTATGGCCCATGATTTTAATAATCTTCTGACGGTTATATTGGGTGATCTGGAGATGCTTGATAATTACGTCAGTAGTCGCGACGGTAAGGAGTTGTTAGATGATGCAATTATGAATGTGAATTTTGGGGCCCAATTGATTGAACGATTGCTTGCCTTTGGCCGCCGTCAATCGCTTTCCCCAAAGATTGTTAATATTAACAGGCTCTTATCAGTTGTGTATAATATGCTTCGCCGGACAATAGGGGAAGATATTGATATTGAAGAAGGTTTCACTGAAAATATATGGCCCATCTGTGCTGACCCGAGTTTGGTTGAGAATGCCATATTAAACCTGGTATTTAATGCCCGTGATGCTTTGCCGGAGGGAGGCAAAATCATTCTGAAAACGGAGAATTATGTCGCTGACTCTGTTAATAAGACGGTTCCTGACTTGGCAGAAGGGTCTTATGTCAAGTTTTCTGTGTGCGATAATGGGACAGGTATGTCTCCCCATATCCTTAAACGTATATATGAACCATTTTTCACGACCAAGGCCGCAGGTTCGGGAACCGGGCTGGGCTTAAGTATGGTATATGGGTTTGTTAAACAATCCGGTGGAAATATTCATATCAGCAGCGAACTGGGGAAGGGCACCATTGTTGCTATATATTTACCAAAAGCAGACGATATTCCCGCTGAGAAGAATAGCCCTGCGGAAATTAAAGAATCCATTATGCGCGGGCAGGGGGAAACTATTTTATATGTTGAGGATGCCCCTAAAGTCCGTCAGGTAAATGCGCGACGGTTGATGGAACTTGGATATGTTGTTTATACGGCTAAAGACGGTCCGTCGGCCCTTGATATCCTGGCAAAACAGGGACAAGTGGATCTGTTGTTTACAGATGTTGTTATGCCGGGGGGGATGTCGGGTATAGAACTGGCGGATTTTGTACGAAAGCAACAGCCGGACATCAAAGTTTCCTTAACGACGGGCTATGCAGAACAGATTGCGTCCGGTGAATTGAGAGGAGATAATCTTCTCAAAAAACCTTACAGCAAGGAAACCCTTGCGCGTCACCTTCGGAGAATTCTTGAGGGCTGATTGATTTCTATCAATTCGCCTGTTCCTTGGTGGGGTATGCTCGGGATAGCAGGAGCTTCAAATAATCACCATTATATAAGGAAAGAGTCGTTATGAAGAAGAATATATTGTTTGTGTTCGTTTCCGTTATGCTGTTCCTGACAGCCTGCGACGTGGATCCCAAATCCTCGCGGGGTTTTAGTTTGCCTGATGGTGATGTCTTAAAAGGCCAGCAGAAATTCGTTAAGTTCAGATGCAACGACTGTCATATTGTCAGGGGGCTGGATGAGGTGAATGAAGTGAAAGAGGGAGACGACCTTATAATGACCGTACCTCTGGGCGGAAAAACAACCCGGATTGTGACCTATGGTGAGCTGGTCACGTCAATTATAAACCCCTCTCACAAGATCTCACAAAGATACCTGAGCACGCCGGTAGAGGAATATGGTCGATCAAGAATGCGAAATTATAATGAACTTATGACGGTAGAGGATCTGATTGATCTGGTTGCATTCTTACAGGATCAATATGAACTGGAACCTGTTTCACGAACATATTATGCTGTTTATTAGGTCTGCGCTAATGGTATTGCGGGATTGTTTCTGAATTGTCTTCAGAGAGATTGGCAAGCTTTAATAATTGCCTGTGGTTATTTAATATAAGTTGATCAGAACGTAATAGTGTGATCAGCTTGGCCCGCTTGAATTTACTGAAAATCCGGCAAACGGTTTCCTGCCTGAGCCCCGTGTAATCAGCTATATCCATCCGTGACATGGGGAGACTGATGATAGAATTCTGCGTGGCTATTTGCAGGGTGGCCCATTTTTGGCATTTTAGCAGAAATGCAGCAATACGTTCGTCCGGGGTTTTCCGGCCCAGGCTTATCATTTGTTCATGGGCATCACGCAGTCTGTCATGGGCAGATTTGATGATTTTCAGCGTAAAATCAGGATCCGAATCCATCAGTCGTTTCATTTGAATTTTGCTATGGCAACAGATGGAAGCTTCTGTTATGGCCTCAATAGTGTGAAAATATCTGCCATCAACAGGCAGACCAATAACATCGCCTTTGGTATAAAAACCGGTAATTTGACGACGACCATCATTGAGTATTTTGTAAGTTTTCACTGTGCCGGCCATTATTTCATATAAGTAGTTAATCGGATCATTTTCAAAGGCAATGATCTGATTGGGATGGTATTTTAAAATATTTCTGACTTTGGGTCTGGCTTTGGAATATACAGTTATATTTTTCCTGTTTTCAAAATGCGTAATGAAAGACGGGCTATATTGTTCCGTATTAATTTTGGCAGGACTTGTATAAGGCATGAATGATCTCCAGATTGAGGGTGGCATCACTGAAAAACGATATGACTTGTAATGTTCTTATAAAGTGCCATATTATGGAAACATTCGGATGGCACATATGGTGACATTTGGTGACAAAATGTAACAATTTTTGACAATTCAGTGGGGTATATCAGGGCGTACCATTGTGAAAGCATAGGGGAAAGTCATGATAAAAATCTTACTTATTGATGACGATACGGCTATCTTGCGCATGCTATCGAAATATCTTTGCCAAGAGGGCTTTGCAGTTGAAACCGCCACCAGCGGCGAGCAAGGATTTCAAAGTTTCAAAACGGGGCAGCCGGATGTTATCCTGCTCGATATTACGTTACCCGATGAGGATGGCTTTTTCATCGCTCAAAAAATACGGCGCATTGACCGTGATGTAGGTATCATGATGGTTACGGGGAAAAAAGATGTGATTGACCGTGTTGTCGGATTGGAAATGGGTGCAGACGATTATATTTCGAAACCCTTTCATTTACGGGAAATATTGGCCCGTATTAAAAGCATTCTGCGGCGAAAAGGGGTTTATGACCGTGAGCCTTCCGATAATTCAGACCAGCGCCCATCCAGAAAGCTGGTCTATTTTGCGGATTGGACGGTTGACTTGGTGGCAAGGGTTTTGACAGCGCCAGATGGAAATCCAGTTTCACTAACCTCGGGGGATTTTAGTTTACTGGAAGTTTTTCTTAAAAACCCTCAACGGGTGTTAAGCCGGGATAAAATACTGGATATTGTGGCGGCCCGGCAGTGGGAGCCTTTTGACCGCAGCGTTGATACACGGGTTCGCCGCCTGCGGGAAAAAATAGAAAAAAATGCAAAAAATCCTGAAATCATTAAAACCATCCGGGGCGAAGGATATATTTTTTCTGCCGCCGTTACTCTCGCTTCCTGAAACATCACAAGCTATTATTATAAACCCGTTGGGTAGGTTTCATCCATTTCACCCCGATGCCATTCAGCGGTAATATTCAAAGGCTCAACGGCGGTTGTATCATTAAAATGGATCATAAAATCGAATTGTTCGGGCAAGGACGCGTAATAATAATGGCTGTGTCTTTCAGTTTCAGGACGATAAATCACCCCAATGGCCCTTTGCAGACGGGGTGTGGCCAGCAGGTCTGTTGCTGGCGTGTCTTCCCGGAGGTCCAGAAAAAAATCTTTCTGATTTACTTGATGAAAGATATCTTCATAGCTGCCGGGAAGGGGAGGACGGATAGTTTTGCGCTCCGTCGGCGCGTCCCAGTCAGAGGCGGCTGTTACCGTGCCCCGGGCGGTGGAAAAGCCGATAAGGAGCGCTCGCTCCCCGTAAGCCTCACGGGTGAGCTGTCCTATATTATACTCTCCCCGCTGGGACATTTCCGTGGCGGCAGCGTTCCCGATGTGGGAATTATGAGCCCAGACGATAACTTTGGCTTTCTTTCCAGACGGTTTGTCCAGATGCCTGGTCAAAGCCTCAAGTATTTCGAACATATGGCGGTCGCGCATATTCCATAAATTGGGCCGGGAGATAGCGTGGGTGCTGAACATGGCCCGGTAATATTCTTCCGCATTACAGACCAGCTTGGCATTCTGTTCCGCGCAAAAATACTCGTCCGCAGCGATAAAGCCGTCTGCCTTCATATAATCACATGATTTCTGTCTCAGATCGACAAGCTGGGCGATGATTTCCTTTTCACAGGAATCTGCCATCCCTAAATTTATAGCTTGGCCATAAGCCTGTGGACTATCCATAAAATAATCAAGGCAGCCATATCGCTTACGGGCTTGCAATGCAGATTTGGGATCAACTTTCTCCAGATAGCTGATAACGGCGTGAATGGAGCTACTCATGCTGTATAGATCAAGGCCATAAAAGCCGACGGCATGTGTTTTTCCTTGCTGCATTCCGTTAAAGGCACGAAGCCATTTGATAAAATGCAGCACTTCGTGATTGGCCCACATCCAGGTGGGAAAACGCTCAAAATGGTTAAGCGCTTTTTCGGCGGTGGCCCCCGGATGCATATCGCAGACATAACGGTTGATGGCATAGGCATCCGGCCAGTCGGCCTCGACCGCCACCGCATCAAAGCCCTGTTCTTCGATTAACCTTTGGGTGATTTCGGCGCGGGCGCGGTAAAATTCGAGACTGCCGTGAGAAGCCTCCCCTATCAGAACCATCTGTTTGTCGGCGGCAGCTTCAATGATCGGATCATATTCCCGCAGTATTTTCCCCACAGGGTAGGCATTTTTTTCAAGGGCGGCCACCAGAAGCCTGTCACTCTTTGGCATATTTTCCTACTCCTGATATGACTTGCTTTGTGATCTGGCTTTCATGAGCAGCTTTTCCACTTCCCCGTCACTGGTTTGTGAGAAATCCTCATACCATCGCCCAACCCCGTAAAAGGGGTATGGGGTATAGAGACAGATCACCTCATCGGCATAGTTTTCCAGTTCCCGGCAGGTGCTATCGGCCCCCACCGGCACAGCTACAATGAGCCGTTTGACATTTGCCTGTCTCAAGGCGTTTACAGCAGCGTGCATGGTCGCGCCGGTCGCAAGCCCGTCATCCACGACGATAACGGTTTTACCACCTATTTGTGGTGCGGGCCGGTCATGGCGGTATAGTTGACGTCGCCGGTTGAGTTCCTGTGTTTCTCTTGTGATGACATTTTCGATGACGGCTGGTGGAATGTCGAGCTGACGGACAATATCCCGGTTGATATAGAGAATATTATCTTCGGCAATGGCCCCCATGGCCAATTCTTGCCGACCGGGAACGCCCAGCTTTCGTACCAGAAGGACATCAAGGGGAAGATTAAGCTGCTGGGCAATTGCGTAAGCAACGGGAACGCCGCCCCGGGGCAGTGCCAGCAACAGGGTATCCTGTTTTCCGTCATATTTTGATAAGATCGTCGCCAGTTCCTGTCCGGCGTGTGTTCTGTCTTGAAAATACATACAATTATTCCAGATAAGATTTAAACCATTTCATGGCCTCCCGGGCGGCCATTTTGAGCGTGCCCGGTTCTTCAAAAAGATGGGTAGCTCCCGGAATTACACTGAGTTTTGAATGTTCATTGAGCTTTTTCAGTGATTCCCGGTTCAGGTTCAGAACTGTGGTATCCCTTTCGCCAACAATGAGCAGGCTGGGCGCATCGACCAGTGACAGATATTCGCCCGCCAGGTCAGGCCGTCCCCCCCGAGAGACAACAGCGGCAATATTCTTTGGTATTTTTGCGGCAGCAATAAGAGCAGCACCGCCACCTGTGCTGGAGCCAAAAAAACCGAGTTTCAGTTTTTTTGTTTTGGGGTCATTTCTTGCCCAGGCGGCAATGCCCACAAGCCGTGCAGCCAGTAGCGGAATATCAAAACGCAAGTGATGGGTTTGCAGGTCAATCGCTTCTTCTTCTGTAGTGAGCAGATCGGTCAGCAGAGTGGCTATATTCTGATCATGCAGGACTTCCGCCACAAACCAGTTGCGCGGGCTAAAGCGGCTGCTGCCACTGCCATGAGCGAATATAACGAGGCCGGTGGCTCCTTCCGGGACAGTAAGCCTGCCTTCAAGGGTGACATTCTTGAGGGGTATTTCTATATGCATATCCCGAATGGAGGGGGGATAGTCATTAATTTCTGCGCGCGGCATTTCCTTTTCCTCACTATCAGGAGGATAGGTTAACATGACCAGACGCAGTTCTTATTGATTGTGATCAATAGGATTTTGATCGGCAATGATATACATTTTTGATATTTTTATGCTCCATGAGAATGAATCGACTTTCATGCCGATCGATACGCTTCACGCCATGGAAAATCCGGGGGTTATTCCATTGGAAATGATCGAATGGAAATGATCGAAGCTCAAGATAACTCTGGACCGGGGAATGAGATGAGTAAGACAGTGGCAAGTTTATCATCTGAAGCATTGGGAACGGTTGTTGGTGTATCCGGCCCTGTTGTCGAGATAGCCTGTTTTGGGCCCCATCTTCCTGCCCTGCATGAAGCCCTGAATGTCAAACTGGACGACACAGAATGTCTTTTGGAGGTTCATCACCATATTGATGAAAAGCATGTGCGGGCTGTCGCCTTGCACAGCACATCTGGCCTAAAGCGCGGAGCAAAGGTTCACAGCACTGGCGGGCCTTTATCTGTTCCGGTGGGGCCGGATTGTCTGGGTCGGGTATTGGATAGTTTTGGCCAGCCTCTGGACGGCAAGCCACCATTTGAAGCAATAGAATACAGGCCAATTTTGGTTAAGCCAACCCCCATAGCCGACGTTAAGGCTCCGGAATCGATTCTGTTGACCGGGATAAAGGTTATCGATTTGCTTTGCCCGTTTGTACGCGGCGGCAAGACGGGCTTGTTTGGTGGGGCAGGTGTTGGCAAGACGGTACTGATCATGGAATTTATGCATGCCATTGCCGCATTGCATCAGGGCGTATCTGTTTTTGCCGGTGTGGGGGAACGTATTCGTGAAGCCCATGAGATGTGGAAAGAGATGGAACGCTCGGGCGTACTCTCCAAAACCACGCTGGTATATGGCCAGATGGATGAATCGCCGGGCGTGCGTTTTCGCGCCGGAGCCGCGGCCCTTTCCTATGCCGAATATCTGCGCGATTCCCTGAACAGGGAAGTTCTTGTCCTGATGGATAATGTTTTCCGTTTTGTGCAAGCGGGTAGTGAAATTTCAGGACTATTGGGGCGGATGCCCGCCACGGTCGGTTATCAGCCCACAATGCTGTCAGAAGTAGCAGAACTGGAAGAACGGATCGCCTCCACGACATCAGGAACGATCACCTCGGTACAGGCCGTTTATGTTCCCGCCGATGACATGACTGATCCGGCGGTCAGCGCCATTCTTTCCCACCTTGATACTCTTGTCATCCTCTCGCGGGAGCAGGCCGGACGGGGTATTTACCCTGCCGTTGACCCCCTGCTTTCTCAAAGCAAGATGCTGGAAAAACATATTGTGGGGGAACGGCATTATAATATTGCCCGTACCGTACGGGAACATTTGGCGCATTATAATGAACTGGAAGATATTATTGCCATGTTGGGCATAGAGACCCTCTCACCGGCAGACCGCCGGATTGTAACCCGCGCCCGGCGCCTGCAGCGTTATCTGAGCCAGCCCTTCAATACGGTCGCGAGCCATTCCGGCATTGAAGGAGTCTCCGTTGGTCTGGAAGATACATTGTCGGACTGCGAGGCCTTCCTGAACGGCGATTATGATGATTTGCCGGAGGAGCAATGCTACATGCGGGGGTCCATGAAAGATGAGCCCAGGAGGAATATCTCGTGAAAACATTTCTTCTATATCTGCAATCGGCCGGACAATATGAGAAAGTTGAAGATGTTGTCAGCTTTGTTGGCTCTGATGCAACGGGTACATTCGGCCTGCTGGCCAGTCATGAACGTATGATGACCATTCTTGGTTTTGGTCTGGCGCGCTTTCGCCTGTCGGACGGGTCTTGGCGCTATATTGCCTTGCCGGGGGGCGTGTTATATTTTGTGAAGGATGAACTCTTTATAAGTACGCACCGCTATATCCACAGCAATGACTACAATGTTGTTGCCGCCGCCATATCCGACATTCTGGCAAAGGAGGAAGAAACCCTGCGTGATTTCAAAAGCAGCATCAGCAGAATGGAACAGGAAATGACCCGTCGCCTGTGGCAGCTCCAGCGCGAGAGGGGCTAAGTCTTGGGAGACAAGGGTAAACAAAAGCTTGAACAGGCCGCGCAAAGGGATGCGGAAAGGTTGCATAAAGCGGAAAAGGACCGTCCCACATTGATGGCACAGACGGCTTTTCTGGGGAGTCTGGCCTTGATGTTTATTATTCCCGTGATTGGCGGGGCATATCTTGGCCGCTGGATAGACGGGTTTTTTGAAGGCTATTCGGTGCGCTGGACCGTCAGCCTGATCGTACTGGGTGTGGCCACAGGAATGGTCAATATATGGCTATTCATTAAGGGGAGACCATAATGAATGAGATTTCCATTGTATTTAATCTGGGGCCGCTGGGTATAACCTCAACGGTCGTCATGAGTGGGGCAATTATATTGCTACTCGGGTTTGTCAGCTTTCTGGCCACGCGGCGGTTAAGCGATAATAACCCCGGAATGATACAGACCATATTGGAAACTGTGGTTTGCGCCATTGAAGATAGCGTGAATGATATGATGCCGGGACGGGCCGGTTTTCTGGTGCCTTTCATTGGCTCGCTATGGATATTCATTGTTGTGGCCAACTTAACCGGGGTCATTCCCGGACTGCATTCACCAACCGGGGATCTGTCATTGACAGCAGCACTGGCGGTATTGGTTTTTCTGTCGGTGCATTGGTACGGAATCCGCGCTGACGGACTTCGCGCTTACTTGCAACATTATCTGAGGCCCAGCCCGCTGCTTTTTCCCTTCCATATTGTCAGTGAATTTTCCCGTACCTTGGCCTTGGCCGTGCGGCTGTTCGGCAATATGGCGAGCCTTGAAATGGCAGCGCTTCTGGTGCTTGTTGTCGCCGGTTTTTTGGTGCCGGTACCGTTGCTGCTGCTTCATGTTATTGAAGCATTGGTGCAGGCTTATATTTTCGGAATGCTTGCGCTGGTTTATATCGCTGGCGGTATTCAATCCCAACAGAACACAAAAGAAAGGACGGAAGAACCATCATGACCACAATAGGATTACTTACCATCGTTTCGACAGTTGCGGCGTTACTGGCCATTGCACTTGGCGTAATGGGGCCGGCCATTGCCATGGGGCGGGCGATTGCACAGGCCATTGATGCCATTGCGCGTCAACCGGAATCGGAAAAATCAATCCTGCGCACTTTATTTATCGGTCTTGCCATGATTGAGTCGCTGGCAATTTATGTGCTGGTGATCGTGCTGATCGTGTTGTTCCGCAACCCGATGCTTGAATATCTGTTGCAGAAGTAAAAACAATGCAGATTGATCTGACCACATTCATTCTTGAGCTGATAAACTTCGTTGTTCTGGTATGGATATTGAACCATTTTCTTTATAAGCCCGTGCGGGGGATAATGGCTCGCCGCCGCGCAAAAATTGAAAAGATGATTCAGGAAGCTGAGGCACAAAAGGCCGAGGCAGAATTGTTGCGGGAACAGCATGAAAGCCGCATCAGGAACTGGGAACGGGAGCAGGCCGCAGCCCATGCCGCCCTCACCAAAGAACTGGCGGAAGCGCGCGAAAATGGTCTGGATGACGTGCGTCAGGCGATAGAGAAAGAAAGGCAACGCCTTCAGGTGGCAGAGGCCAGGAAACAGGCTGACAGGCAACGTGAAATTGAAAAACGGGCGCTGGCACAGGCTGTGGCCTTTGCCGCGAAATTTCTGCAACGCCTTGCTGGCCCGGAATTGGACATAAAATTAGCCGAAGTTTTAATGCAGGATATTGAAACCTGGCCTGCCGGGAAAATAGAAACCCTGGCCAAGGCAGTGGCGGAAAGGGAGGGTGAAATCACGGTGACCAGTGCGAGTGCATTGATACCGTCTGTCCAGCAATCTCTGGAAAAAAAGCTGTCCGTCAAACTTGGTCAGAAGTGCAAGATGAACTTTTTAGTTGACGACACGTTGATAACCGGACTTTGCATTACGGTGGGACCGTGGGTCTTGCAGGCCAATGCCAAAGACGAA
>JALSHF010000162.1 GCA_026982375.1 Emcibacter sp.
GATAATATCGAAAGGGCATAAGTGGCCGGTTTTTACGCCGCCCGCGACAGCAATATGCCGCCGCTACTGTGGCCTAGTATTGCGCCGCCGTTTACAGGCGCAATTTCGAACTCTGACATTAAAATAACACAACTGCTTCCGTAGCCCCATTTATGAGCTAAATTGTACGATAAATTAAAAATGTGCATAATGCGTAAAATACCAACTTTAGAAATGATCTGATGGCAATCACAAAATCACAAGGCGTAACACCTACAGAACGGCTACTTAACGATCTGGCGGAGCGAACATTTGCTAATCTTTGGACATATCCCAATCCTTTCAAGGAGGACCATAAGGAGCTTTGCGATTTACTTGTTGTATTTGAAAATCGCGCTTTCATCTTTTTTGACCGAGAAAGTCGAAAATTCGACGGGAACGACAAAGATATTCAAGTAACGTGGAATCGTTGGAAGAAAGAGGCGATCGACAAGCAGATAAAAACAGCTCAGGGTGCCACCAGATATATAAAGGACGGGCTTCCCATATTTCTAGATGCCAAAGCTACCCAGCCATTTCCAATAGATTTATCTTCGATTGAGCATATTCACCGCATTGTTGTGGCGCATGGGGCTAAGGACGCGTGCCTTGCTTTTTCAGAAGATAATGTGAGCGGAAGTCTTGCAGTCAGCTATGATAATAGTCTGGAAGCAAAACTAGATTTTCCGTTTATGCTTGACCTTGATCGCAAAGATCCAGTCCATGTGTTGGATGCGCATAATCTAGAAATTCTTTTTTCTGAACTGGATACTGTTTTTGATTTTTCTGCGTTCCTTGAAGAGAAAGAGCGTGCAATAGCCAAATATGATCACCTTAGCTATTGCGGTGAGGAAGACCTGCTAGCGCACTATTTTGCCAACTTTGATGAAAGGCTCAACCGGTACACAATTGGAACGGATGAAAAGAACATAAACGGTATCATGATAGGTGAGGGCGAATGGGAGGGCTTCGTAAACATTGAGCCCTACAAACGGCGTAAACAGGCCAACAAAAGCTCATATCTATGGGATGATTTAATAAACCGTACTGGTCGCAATGCACTTGAAGACAAACTTCTAGGAAACGGTGATGTTTGGAATGCTAAAAGTGCAATCCATGAAATGGCTAAAGAACCTCGATTCAGTCGGCGCGCCCTATCAGATACAATGATTGAAGCCATCCAAAACTTTCCCGATATTTCGGGCAGAATAGTGCGAAACCTGAGTTTCATGCCGTCTTTCTATGCAGATAAAGCATATATATTCCTTCAAATCCGTCATGACAATCCAGGCGACTACGAGAATAAGTATCGTCCGGTTCGCCAAGCTATGCTGGAAATAGCTTGTGGCGCAGCGCGAAACAAATTCACTCACTTAAATACGATTGTTGGCATTGCAATTGATGCGCCAAAATTTACGGATAGAAATTCGGAAGATTTTATTTTGATGGACTGTTCTGATTGGACCGCAGAACAGGAAAAGGACTACCGAGACCGGAATAAGGAACTTGGTTTTTTCGAGTCACCTAACCTTAAGCAAGTGATCAAGACTAACTCTGACTTCCCCCGTCCAGCCTCACAACCTCGCAAGCAAAAAAAGATCGGGCGAAACGAGCCATGTCCTTGTCGCTCCGGCAAGAAATACAAAAAATGTTGTGGAAGGTAAAAATGACGTTGAGGCCTCTTTGAGACTGACACGAACTGCCAGATACCGCAGAAAGTGGTTTACTTGTGCCTTGTGAAAGCCTGAGGGATCCAACGGGAGAGCGCCAGCGTTCCCTTGCCAAGCGTTTTATAATACAAAACACAGCTTGCAGTGCACGTTCAGTTTTTACTGTTTTTCCTGTTCGAACAATGCGTAGCTTTGACGATTGTTCGAACTCGCCACAAGTTCCTTTGCAAACCATTGAAGGCTATGGAAATCTGATAGATTAGCGCTTGAGCGAATAGTGCCGAAACTA
>JALSHF010000163.1 GCA_026982375.1 Emcibacter sp.
TTTCCTCGGTTCGGGCGATAATATAAAGCTCTTCTGATCCGGGAAAGCTTGTGTTAATTGCCGCTGAGGACATATTATAATCATGGTCGGGATACAGCAGGGGGCTGCCGGGTTCTGCTTCGCCGACTTTAACAGTTGTGCTGAATATTCCCCCGATCAGAAACAGGGCCGCTGTTGCCACCAGAATGCGCCGCGCATATGTTGGATTTGCAACCAGCGCCCCGATTTTGGGCAGAAATTTCCTGATCCAGCCATGGCGGATTTCCGCCTTTTTGGGCTGCGGCAATACGGACAGCAACATCGGCACAAGTATCAGTACATTCACAATCACACATATGGCCCAAAGAGAGGCATAATAAGATAATTTGGTATTGATGGGGATCGAGCCCAGCGAAATCAGGAGCAAGCCCACCGCATCTGAAATCACCCCGAGAGACCCCGGACGAAACAGACTGTCAAATGTAATACGGGCGGCCTTCCTGCCATTGCCGCATTTTACAAACTCATCATAATAGCGCTCAACGAGCTGTATGCCATGGGACATGGCCCGCGCAGAAATCAGGAAGGGGATGACCAGAGTTAGCGGATCAAGATTATAGCCCAGCATGGACAGGATACCGATCCCCCAGATGGAAGAAACAGCAATCCCCAGCAATGGAATCAAAACGCCGTACAGCCGCCTGAAATAAACCAGCAAAAGCCCAAACATAAAGACAATGGTAAAGAGAAAAATTTGTATAATCTGAGGTATATAGGTATAAACCCAACCCACCAGCATCGGCTGGCCGGTCACATGTATATTTATACCCGGCGCGGCTTCCCTGTCCCTGAAGGCCTGAATTTGATTGAAGGTTTTCTCATAATCAAGCGCCCCCTCATTCAATTGTCCTTTAATGAGAGCTGACTTCAAATCGGGGGAAACCATAAGACCATATATCCGTGGATTCGCCAGAACGGCATCCCGCATTTCTGCCATTTCCGCATCGGACAATATGGGCTTCTTCGTCGGATCATAATAGGGCTGGGAAACAATGGAACCTTCTTCTGACAACCATGTATTGCGGGAGGTCCGGTGGGTCAGGCTGGTTACAAGATTATGATTAATCCCCGGCAGGCTGTCCACATCCCGGGTAAGGCGGTGAATGAGGGCAAGCACATCATTATTAAAGATGGTTCCTTCTGTCACCTCGACCCCTACAACAACAACATTGGCACCGCCAAAAGTATCCCGAATATCATTATGAAGTTTGATATAGGCATGTTCCTGCGGCAGAAGATCCGCAAAGTCGGAATACATTTTGACCCCGGGGATTTGCGCCGCAAAGAAAACTGTAACCACGAGAAGAAGACCCAAAATCAATTTGGGGTAGGCAAATAAGTGATCGTCAAGATCCTTTAGAAAATGTGTAAACTTCGACATTCAAATGTCCCAAACTACCTGTTTAAAATATGACTATTCAGCATTATTCCTGTATGTATTCTTTCAGATCCTGATCATGCAGCAGCCTGATCAAACCCCCGCCGCCCGCAACCAAAAGCGTCTCGTCCCCAAGCGCAAGTGCGGCCCGAAGATAGCCAAAACCCAGTTTCGCCTTTACCGGCTTCCATTCCTCTCCTGACAAAAGCAGTATGGTGCCCTGCTCTCCAATGGCATAGGTACGGCCATTCACCGCGGCAAAATTATAAATTGGCGCATTGGAGGCTGTTTTCTGGCGATGCCAACTCTGTCCGCCATCATCTGTTTGATAAATAATACCCTGAAGTCCGCCGACCCAGCCTTTCTGATGTGAGGCGAAATGAGAGGCCATGGCGTAAAACTCACTGGTGATTATATTGCCCCCGTCCCAGCTTTCCCCGCCGTCCCGGCTGGTATAAACCGATCCGAATTCACCGGTAACAACAGCATTATCCGCATCCATGAACTGAATACGGCTGAGCATGGCGTCTTCCGAAATGGATTTGTCGACCCAAGTGTCGCCGCCGTCATTGCTGCCCATAATCAATGTGAAACTGCCAACCACCCATATCCCGCCGCGCGGGTCACATGTAAGGTCAAGCACTTCCTCTTCCGTCGGAATTGCTTTTGAAATCCAGTTCTCGCCATTAACATCAGATATCCAGATCTTGCGGTCGGCATCCAGTGCAACAAAATGATTATCCGGACAGACCTCAATATCAACAAGCGTCGGATAGGATACCGAACTGCTTCCCGGTAATATGCTTCGGCTCCAGTTTACGCCATTATCTCTGGAAGTGAGCATAACGCCGCGATTGCCAATAATAATGACCGCCGCCGATGATTTGGCCGCCGCCTGATATTGGTCGTAACGCGCCGTTGGTTTTTCTTTGGAAGATTCGACGCCGGACAGGTCAAGCTTTGCCTCACAACCGGACAAAAGCATAAAAAGCCCTGCCAGCATGATCAGATTGATGTTCCGACTCCCCCCTTTTGATTCTACATTCACGACATAACTCTCCCAGTAATCGATAAATGCCAAATTATTGTTTTTTGTATAATTTATTTTCTTCCGGCATATGGGAGATAAGATTGCAAAAGCTGTGCCAATCATTTTATTTCATATCTAAAACACTATTCCTCATCAAAAACGAATGTTTAACTAGTTAAATTTATGCGCGAGCTTTCAAAGGCTTAGTAATATTATGCAGGGAATACGACCTATAAGAGCAGCATGGGTATTTAGCGGCCCTTATGGCCTCTCTGGAATTGCTCAAATGATAAAATTCCATAATATTTTATGTATTAAATTGATGTAATCATCAAATCATCCCATATTTATCCTTGTATTATGGTAAATAAAATGCCCTATAATGACGTGAACATCGGGCAAAAACGATCTGAGGGAGTTCTTTAAATTGACCAAAAAAAGTAATTTTCAGGGCCGCGCCTCTTTCGGCCAGCCCGAAGATATTAATGATAAAACAAAAATGATCCCCGGATTGCCGGATTTTCATGACCTCTCTGAACGGCTGAAATTCTCACCAAAAGACGGGCGTATCTGGCTTGATGATATCCGTATGATGATGCTGCATGCCAGCTCCATGGGGGCATTACGCTCTGAACTCATCGAATCCCTTGGGGTCAACAAGGCACGCGCTTTACTGACCCGAATGGGATATGTATCAGGCGCGCAAGATGCGGAACTGGCGGCAAAATTAAGGCCCGGCGCAGATTTTTTTGAGGTATTCTCTGTTGGCCCGCAGTTACATTCTTTGGAAGGCATTGTCTCTGTGGAGCCTGTAAGGCTGGAAGCCGATGTGGAAAAAGGCACTTTTTACGGTGAATTCCTTTGGCATGACAGCATTGAAGATGAAATTCATATTGAAAAATATGGCATCGGAACCGAGCCCGTATGCTGGATGCAAATAGGGTATGCCAGCGGCTATACATCCGTTTTTATGGGCCGCCCCATTGTCTATCAGGAAGTTGAATGCCGCGCGCTGGGCCATATCCATTGCCGCATCATAGGCAAGCCCGTGGAAGAATGGGATGATATTGAAGAAGACATGGCCTTTATGCAGCCGCAGGCCTTTGCCAATGCCGATACAATTTTGAAACCAAGCCATCAAGCTGCGATTCTGGAAACAGAACAGCATCATGGCCCGAAAACCGAATTTCATCATAAAATAGCCGCCTCTATGGTTGGGGCATCGGCAGCCTTTAACGTGGCCTGCCATATGCTGGACAAGGTTGCCCGAACAACCGCGACTGTATTATTCCTTGGGGAATCCGGCGTCGGAAAAGAAATGTTTGCCCATACATTGCATCAAATAAGCGAACGACAGGATGGGCCGTATGTTGCCGTGAATTGCGCGGCCATTCCTGACAATCTTCTGGAATCTGAATTATTCGGCGTAGACAAAGGGGCCTATACCGGCGCGACAGAAGCGCGGGCCGGGCGATTTGAACGCGCGGATACGGGAACCATCTTTCTGGATGAAATTGGCACATTATCTCTGGCCGCTCAGGGAAAATTGCTGCGCGTCCTGCAAGAACATCAGGTCGAACGCGTCGGCAGCAAAAAAACCACGGACATAGATATCAGGGTGATCGCCGCGACAAATGTCAATTTAAAACAAGAAATCAAGGAGGGCCGCTTTCGGGAAGATCTGTATTTCCGCCTCAATGTCTTCCCCATCCATATTCCGCCCCTGCGTGAGCGCAAAGCCGATATTCCGCTTTTGATCAATCATTTTCTGAAGAAATACGGCACCCGTTACAAAAGAAATATAACGGGATTTACCTCCCGCGCCATTGACGGGTTTTTAAATTATGATTGGCCCGGAAATATCCGGGAGCTGGAAAATCTCGTGGAGCGCGGGGTCATTCTTGCCCCGAATAACGGCGCTATCGATCTCTCCCACCTATTTACATTTGGCGAAGAAGTCACAATACCCCTTCTGAAAGTCAATAAAAACGGCTCATTAAACAATTTATCTGATACGTCAGAAGATGAAACAGCCGGTGACCCACAACATATAAATATTATTGTCGATAGCCTGATTGCACAGAATGTCGGGTTAGAGCATCTGGAGAAGACTCTCATCGATTCTGCTGTCGCTAAAGCGGGCGGGAATCTATCGGCTGCGGCCCGAATACTGGGCATCAGCAGACCCCAGCTCGCCTATCGCCTAAAAAAATAACCTGTGGCGCATAAAAAAACACGGGCAATTAAATTACCCGTGTTTCTTAAAATGCGTAAAAGACTGCCTTAAATTAAGACGCGTCTCTTAAGTTACAAGCGGACTGCTTGCCTCTTTCTTCTTGGACATCAAACTCGATCTTTTGACCTTCGTCCAGACCATTAAGGCCTGATTGTTGAACTGCGCTAATGTGAACAAACACATCGCCGCCGCCGTCAACAGGCTCGATGAAACCAAAACCCTTTGTTGGGTTAAACCATTTTACTGTACCAGTTGCCATTTTATATTCCTTATGCAAATGTCGTTATATTTCCAACCGCAACCTTGCTGCTGGATTGTCTCGTCTGATAATGACTTACGACCATTACCCTCAACTAAACCAAACAACATCGAAAGGAAAGTGGGTATCTCTAATATGTAATAATCAAACTTATCCGCTATAAACTGGTTATTTTCACAAACGTCAACAAAAAAATAAGTATATTTTTTAAAAACAATCCCTTAATGACGCAGGATATGATGCCTTTTATAGGGAAATACGGGACAAACAAAGCGGATTCCCTTATTCTTTCACGGATTTTATTTTCGCCCAAGGCGTTCAGGTATTTGAACAAATCAGCGGAAAGAAAACCCCTTTTCCAAGAGTCGGTCAAAAATAATGAGGTCAGGATTCTTTGATTCTGACCTCATTTCTTTTAAACTGAACTTTTAAGCTGGCACCCTCAGGAGCCGCCGGGCAGAATATAGCTCATTGTGGCCATGGGACCAAGAGGCAGGTCGAATGATACCCATACGGCGGTCATAATGACGCCCATAACCAACAGACCAACGGAATAAGGAATCATCACAGCGGTTAAGCTGCCCAAGCCAAATTCATTATTCCACCGCTTGCAGAAAAGCAGAATAAGCGGGAAATAAACCATCAATGGCGTGATGATATTCGTCGCACTATCCCCCACGCGATAGGCCGCCGTTGTCATTTCGGGGCTAATGCCAAGCAGCATTAACATCGGAACAAGCACGGGGGCCAGAAGCGCCCATTTTGCGCTGGCTGAGCCAACGAACAGATTTATCAAACCCGTCAAAAGGATCATCATAACGATAATGACCGGCATAGGCATGCCCGAGGTTTCGATGGCATCCGCGCCCTGAATGGCAAAAATCAACCCCAGATTAGACCAGTTAAACATGGCGACAAAATGCGCCGCGCCGAAGGTTAAAACCAGATAATAGGCCATGTCCCCCATTGAATTGCTCATCATGGAAACCACATCACGGTGATTTTTAATGGTGCCTGTCGCGCTGCCATAGGCGCAGGCGGTGGCCAGGAACAAGACGAGAAACCCTGCAACCAGACTGCGGTAAAATGGCGTCAGCTGTGCCTCAGGTTTTGCCGCTTCGTTGATTAAAGGCGTTCCGGGGCCAAGGGTCAGAAACACCCAAAGCGCAATAACCCCAATCGTGGCATAGCCGGCCCAGCGCAAGCCCTTGCTTTCATCGCTTGAGATTTCCTGATTTCCCTCGTCAATATTAATTTCCATATTGCTTTTGGCCGGGTTCCATTTGCCAAGGCGAGGTTCAATTATTTTATCCGTCACATACCAAATGGTCGGAAGATATATAACGGTCATGAAGGCAATGAAATACCAGTTCCCGGCAATATTTGCATCCCACATTGGATCCAGCGTCTCAGCAGCCGTTTCCGTAATGCCGAATAAAAGCGCGTCAAGCTGACCGGGAAGAAGATTCGCGGAAAACCCCCCCGATACCCCGGCAAAGGCGGCTGCTATGCCCGCAATGGGATTGCGATTGGCTGAGGCATAAAGAATACCGGCAAGGGGAATAAGCACCACATAGGCCGCATCAGCCGCCAGATTGCCCAGCATGGCAACCAGAGCCACAGCCGGGGTCAGCAGAAAAGTAGGCGCTTTGCGTACGCCGGCGCGCATGGCCGTGCCAAAAAGCCCCGATCGTTCCGCAACCCCCGCGCCAAGCATAACCACAAGCACATAGCCCAAGGGGTGGAAATGGGTCATGGTTTTAGGCATCTCAACAAGCAGCCGCTGAATATTATCAGCAGAAAAAAGACTTGTCGCCTCAACAATGACAGCAGAACCATCCGCCCCCGTCGCCGTCGGATGAATGGCATTCAGCCCAATCGCCGCAAGAACAGCACTGGTGATTGCCAGAAAGAGAATCAGGTAAAAGAATATGAATACCGGATCTGGAAGTCTGTTGCCTGTGCGTTCTACCCAGCCAAGAATACCAGTTTGACTGGCAGCATTTATTTCATTTGTCATTATTTTTTTAAGCCCCTGTTTTTGATTGACGCAGGTTACAAAATATAAATATTAAAAGCAAATATTTCTGATAATGTGCTAACGTTAAAGGGATGTTGCCATTCTTGTATGAAAATGGCAAACTCATCCCCTAATCCATATGATGCCCCGCATTAACAGGGGCTTGAAAAGGGAGACGGGAAATACTGACGACCCACCGTATTTCAAAACCATATAGAAGGCAATTTGCCAGAGGGCGGCTCGCGGCCCTTCTTATGGCCCTTCTTATGGCCCTTCTGGTTTCCGCATGTGCCGAAAAAGAAGAAACAAGGCCCATTGACATTCTGCGCGTTGCTATATTGCCGGATCATGACAAAGAAGAAATTCAACACACACATCAGGAATTACTCGACCATATAACTTCTCGCACTGGCTTAAAGACCCAATTGATCATCCCCGATTCCTACCAGGGATTATTACGGCTATTTGATGAAAAAGCAATTGACCTGGCCTTGTTTGGCGGCGTTACATATGTTAAGGCCCACCTAAAAAACGGGGCCGTACCGCTTGTCATGCGGGACGTTGATGGTCATTTCAGAAGTGTCGCCCTTGTCCATGCCAATAATCCCGCAGATGACATTACCGACCTTCGGGGCGCCTCATTGGCATTTGGCTCAGAACTGTCAACCTCAGGACATATTATGCCGCGATATTTCCTGAAAGAAATGAATATTATCCCGGAAAAATTCTTTAGAACCATTCAATATACCGGGGCGCATGACCTTACCGCAGAGTGGGTACGGGATGGCATTGCGGAGGTTGGCATAGCCAACTCCGGCATCGTAAACGGCATGTTTCTAAGCGGAAAGTTAAATAACAATATGGTCAAGATTATTTGGCAATCCCCCCCTTTCAGCGATAATGTCTGGGCCTTGCAGCCGGATATCAGCAAGCGGTTGATGATAGAAATTCGCGATAGTTTCTTATGCTTGAACCACAAGGATAAGGATAAAGCCTTAATGAAAAAACTTGGCGCGAATTATTATATCCCCGTGACCCATGATAATTTTAAGGCTCTGGAGCAACTCATCCGTCATATGGAACAACAAAAAGAAACACCATGAGCCTGAGCAAAACCGCGCAACAAAACAAACGGATACAACGCAGTGTTTATGGCCTGATATGTATCGTGATCATTATCTTCACGGCTATTCTTGCTTTATTGCAATGGGGGCATAATGAACATGAACGAAGAGATACCCTCATCAACGACTATCATCTGGCCATCAGCAATAAGGCGCTGGAATTATTACGGGTCATTGACGAGGCAAGGATCTGGTTTCGAGATCAGGAAATTGGCCAGACGGATAAGGCTGGCAGCTTTGGCAGCGGCCTATATTTAACACCCTCGCAAGTCGCGTTTCTGAAGCGGGAAAAAACAGGGTCGCTCATACATGAAATAAATGAACTTGTCGAAAATATCCAGTTTCATCAAAAAATACATCCCGGCTTTGAGTTCGAAACTATCGAAACGCTCTTGAAAACAGCGCATAAAAAAGTGCGGAATGATTTGACAAATCTGCTGTCAACCGCCGACTACTCAAGCCAGACTATAGATGACACGCTAGCCTTATTAATATCGACAACGCATCAATTGCAAATTTTGCATCAGCAGGCCTATCAGGACATGCGTTTGTCTTATGATGACCATGAACAGGAAGTATCCTTAAAGCTATTGGGTCTGATTACCTCCCTGATTTTAATTGGCATATTCAGCATCTTGTTTTTCTTGCGCCTTGTCCGTAGCAGCTTGACCAGCCTTGAAAAGGCGCAGAGAAAATTCCGGCGCGAACGCGATTTTTCCAGCCGGCTCATCAATACGGCCCCCGTTATTATATTGTTGCTTAATCCTGACCTGACCATTCGACATGCAAACCCTTATTTCGAAAAACTCAGCGGCTACCCGCTGGATGAATTAAAAGATATGGATTGGGTTTCTAACTTTCTACCAAAACGGAACCAGGGGAATATTCGGGATTTATTGGTGGATTCCATGCAAACAATACCAAACCGAAGCATCGTCAGTCCCATTATTACGCGTGACGGAGACGAACGCGAAATCGAATGGAATTCAACAATCATCCATAATACAGACGGGTCTGTTTCGGGCATACTTTCCATTGGTACAGATGTTACCGACCGCAAACAATCGGAAGTGGAAATCAAGCGGCTCATTTCCATTGTGAAACATTCCCCCGACTTTATTGGCATCTGTGATATGAACGGCAAACTTCAATTTTTGAATGAAGCGGGCTATGATTTGGTCAATTTCAACGAAAGCGAGATTTTCGCTGACACATTTGCATCAGACTTCTTCCACAAAGACGACCGCCAAAAATTCATGGATAAAATCTTGCCCGACGTCATGACAAAAGGCCGCTGGTTTGGAGAGACAGATTTTCGGAATTTTGTCAGTGATAAAAGAAAACCCGTTTGGCTTGATATTTTCCGCATTGATCATCCCGACACCGCAAAACCCATCAATATGGCCATTGTTGCCCGCGACATAAGCGAGATAAAAGCCGCAGAAGAAGCCTTAAGGGCCAGTGAACAACGCTTTATCAAGATTGCCCATGCCACGCCCGTGGGTATTTTTCAGTCAAACGCACAAGGGGAATGTATTTTTGTTAACAGCAGTTATGAAAAAATATCCGGTCATTCGGAAAGTGAGCTTCTGGGCGATGGCTGGATAAAATGCATGCATCCCGCCGACCGGGAAAGGGCTTTCGCCGAATGGGAAAAATCCAAAAAGGAAAATCGGCTGCTTTCCCTGGAATATCGGTTTCTTAAGCCCGATGGGCGCGTGATCTGGGTTTATGGCCAGTCCCTTGCTGAATATGACCCGCAAGGCAATATATTATCCTATGTTGGTACGATTACAGATATTACCAAAATCAAACTGGCCCAGCGTGAGCTTGAACAACATCAGGAAAATCTTGAAAATCTCGTCACACAACGCACCATGGATATGCGACACGCCCGCGATGAAGCAGAACGGGCCAATCAGGCCAAATCTGAATTTTTATCCCGCATGAGCCACGAGCTCAGAACACCGATGAATGCCATTCTTGGATTCGCCCAGATGCTGGAATTTGACGCCGATGGATTTAACGATATCCAACGGGGTAATGTCAATGAGATCCTTGAGGCGGGTCATCACCTGCTCGACCTGATTAACGAGGTTCTGGATCTTGCCAAAGTTGAAACCGGCAAGCTGGAGATTTCCATGGAACAGGTTTTCATGGATGATGTTTTACGCCAAACAATCCCCCTGATCAGCAAAGATGCAAAAGAACGCCATCTGAATATAGAAGATAACATCAGCAATAAGGGTTACAGGGTCCGCGCTGACTTCACACGGTTAAAACAGGTTATGATTAACCTCCTCACCAACGCGGTGAAATATAACAGCGAACAGGGCCAAATCACGCTGGATGCAGAAATCATGGATGAGCAGCGTCTGCGCATTTATATCAAAGACAGGGGTATGGGGTTAACGGAACAGGAAATCACCAGATTATTCACGTCTTTCGAACGCCTGAACGCAAACAATAACATTGAAGGCACCGGGATAGGCCTTGTTATCACCAAACATCTGGTTGAACTTATGGGCGGTACCATTGGGGTTGAAAGCACGCCGGGGACAGGGAGTATATTCTGGATTGAACTTGCTATCACGTAATTTCAGGGCATTCTGCGCTTAAAGGTTACTTTATTGTCTTAAGTTTAAAGGCCGCCGTACCCAACAGCAACAGAACGGCCAAGGTACCGACAACCAGGCCAACCCAGGGCGCAAAGAATACGAGGAAAAATGCCGTGAGCAACATGATGCTCTTTTCCTCTTTGCCCTTGGGCATGGACAAGGCCACATACGCACAGGCAAAACCGGTCAGGATAAGGGTAAGAGCAAGCGCGATCGGCATGAAGGGCTTTAAAAAAGTCACCACGGGCAAGAAAAGCAACAGAAAAGGAACGCCGTATAAATAATAGGCACTGATCCCCCCTATAAGCGTTTCCATCTTATCCTTGCCCTCGGCCCATCTCTGGACAACAACCACATGTACGCCTGCCCATAAACAGCCCTGCGTCGGGAAAAAAGGCGCCACAATACCCATGACGGCATTTCTGATCGCAATAACAATATGCGACCGGCTTGTGTCAATGTCCAATTTGTCATCGGGCCGGAATTTTTCTGCCTCCCGAATGATGGCAATACCGGTCAGCAAGTCGCCAAAAACAATTGTATAGGTGATGATGGCAAGCGGTATCGCCTCAATAAAAAAGGACAACGGCGGCCAGCCAATATAAAAAGGCGACACCTTGCTCATCAAATCACCAACGGGCGGTACAAGCAGCCCCCACTGAATATCAAACGTTATTTCCCCCAGATAAGTCCCCACAATCCCCGCAATGATGAAACCGGGCAATAATCCAAGGCTCGCTATTGCAGCCAGACTTTTATATTTTAATTTCAAGGCTCGAAAAGGAATGGAAAAAGAAACAATAAGGCATGTGATCAGCGCCAGCGTCATGGAAACCGGCATCGCTTCTATTGTTTTAAAATCATCGACAAACACCCGCTTGAAAGCCGACAGGGCCGCCCCCAGTATAATGCCGGCCTTTATCGCCGTCGGTATATGAAGAATGAGCTTCTTGCCAAGTCCGGTAATGCCCAGAAAAAACATAAGGCCCGCCAGATTAAGGGACAGGGCCGTCATCATCTGGAACCGCTCCACCGGGGTGTCATACCCCCCCAGAACAAACGCCAGCGCCAAAGGCAGCGCAGGGGTCACCCATCCCGGCGCAAAAGGCTCGCCGAAAAGAACCACATGGGACGAAATCAAGATTGTGTGGAATATGGAAATGGTGATGGCTTCTTCAAACGTCAGCCCAAATGCCGCAACCAAAAGCGGCGTCAAGGCGAGACCCGTCGAGGCCGCGACCACTATTCCCTGCAGCAATTCCGGCCATTCAACCCGCATATGAAGCCATGGCAACCGGGCCGTAAAAGGGCCCCATTTAAATCCCCTCGATGATGCTGGTGATATTTTCTTGTTATTATCCTTCATATCCAATAGCCGCGTCCCTCTATATTTTTTATATATTTATCAGAAGTATACCCAAAGCCGCCAAAGATAAAAGCGTTATTAATCAAGAAATATTTTGCCAAATTAAAATTATTCCTTTTATATGGTTCCCGTATATATTGACATTATATTGGCTATTGCTACTTTTTAAGCTTTCAAAGACGGAGTTAAATTAATCACGCAGGATTTTACCAATAAAAAGATTCTCATCGTTGATGATGATAAATTTCTGGTCGCAATCATCCAATCCATTCTGGAAGTATTTGAAGTCGAGAGCGTAAAGGTTACAACAAATAATGAGGACGCTATTGCCATCTTGGGCACGCAGCGCGTCGACTGCATTTTTGTCGACAATATGAACCAGAAAGAAAACGGGCTGGAGCTCACCAGATATATAAGGCACGAAGAAAATAACAGCTTGCGGGAAATGCCCATTATTCTCTGCACAGCCTTCACAGGACTTCAGTCTATCACGCGTGCCAGAGATGCCGGTGTGACCGAAGTTCTGGCCAAGCCAGTGTCACCGGATCAAATTATGGAAAAAATGGAGAATGCTTTCCTGAACAAAAGAAGTTTCGTTGACATCGAAGCCTATACCGGACCGGACCGCAGACGCCGTACTGTCGATTATGCCGGCGAAGAAGACCGGCGGAGTTCCTATGCGCTTCCGCCAAAACAAGATGAACAAGGGGATTGATGACGTGACCAAAGTTAAATTTTCTCAGCGGCAACAAGACATGCTTCAGAAGGCGCAGGAAATTATAGATAAAGAAGCCATCAGTTATGTTGAACAGTTAAGGCATCATATTCAATCCCTGAAGAAATCCATAGGATCAGACGACATTACCCGGGCCATTCAAACCTGTCACCATATGCAGGGTCAGGCCGGCAGCTTTGGCTGGCCTCTCGCCACAGAGATTTCCGGCTGGTTCAAAAGAATTTTAACCAACCAGCAAAAGGCCGGCATAGACCATGAAATCAATGAAATATTCCTGAGCACCCTTGAAAATATGGTGGAAAACAATATAAAATCCCACGGCAAAGAGGCCATAAGCCTCCTCCAGAATATCGAAACCGCCCTGAAAAAAGAAACCAGCCCTTAAAATGATATTTTTATGATCTAAAATCAGAAAAATGGTGCGGGTGGAGGGAATCGAACCCACACTTCCAGAGGAAACGAGATTTTGAATCTCGCGCGTCTACCAATTCCGCCACACCCGCGTGAAGGAAGTGCAGTCTTATCACCTTCATATTCTATAGCCAAGTGAAAAATGTCCGGAATCTGAAAAAACCGGTTATTCTTCACAAAGTTGGAATATTAACGCGCCAATCCTCGATAACACTTGGGCGCGGGCCTTAATATCCGCCTATTTTACTTCATTCATTTCAACGCGGATGGGCCGGCTCAGGCATCGGTTAAGCCACGGCTGAAGATTATCATATGAGCTAAAATCATAGCCTGATTTCACCGCATAATCCAGCATGGCCGCCACGTTAAGGTCAGCGATGGTAAAACGCTCCGCCACCAGATATTTTTTGCCCGACAAATGGTCATCCAAGACCTTCAAATGGGGAATAAGCTCACTTTGCGCAGCCTTTAAGGTTGCCGGATCGCGCATTTCTTTGGGCAAAACCACCATGTGAAGCATGCAATCAACGGCCTTCTTATCCAGATTTAAAATGCCAAATAACGACCATTGCATGATCAGGGCTTCTTCTTTTGGATCATCGGACCATAATATATTATCGCCATAATTCTTGGCCAAATAAAAATTGATCGCCATAGATTCCCAAAGTATGAGACCATCTTCTTCTAACGTCGGGATTAAACCATTGGGATTGATTGCCAGATATTCCGGTTTTTTGTTATCCCCCGTAAAAGGATTAACCGGATTAACTTCATAGGCCAGTCCCATCTCTTTCATGGCCCAAATAATATAATTTGTTCTGGCAAAAGGCGCCCCGTGAATAATACGCATGATTTTCCTTCCGGTTTATATGGTTTTTTTTCAGTCTGAAATTTTATACCATAAAAACCAGAAATACACCCTATAATTATAGCTGAATACTGGATATGCTAGGCCTATGTACAAGGTAATAATAACATTTCTGTCGCTTGTTTTTATTATATCGACAGCGCAGGCTGCGCAGACCGCGCTATTAAAACAGCTCAAAAAATCAACCCGGCAAAAGGTTATTGAGGTTGTCGACGGCGATACCATCCTTTTAAAGGATCAGTCGCGGGTTCGTCTCGTGGGCATACAAACCCCAAAACCGCCTCTTGCCAGAAAGGGGCGCAAAGAATGGCCCCTCGCGGCGGAGGCTCAAAAAACACTGGCTGACCTTATTTTAAACAAATATGTCACGCTTTATTATGGCGGCCAGAGATATGATCGCTACGGCAGGAAGCTGGCGCATCTTTTCCGCGAAAACGGGATATGGATTCAGGGCGAAATGTTAAAAAAAGGCATGGCGCGGGTTTATAGCTATCCCGATAATAACGCCGTCGTCCCTGAAATGATGGCTCTTGAAAAGGCAGCGCGGCAAAAAGCTCTGGGCATCTGGGCGCTGGATTATTATCAACCGAAAGACCAGTTGACCGCCGGGCGGCACCGTGACAGTTTTCAGCTGGTCACAGGAACCGTCCGGAATGTCACAAAAGTGCGCGGCACTTATTACGTCAATTTTGGCGATGACTGGCGCAAAGATTTTACCATTGTCATAAAATCAAATGCCGCCCGGAAATTCATAAAATCCGGAAGGCCGCCCAATGATTTTAACGGAAAAAAAATTGAAGTCAGAGGCTGGCTGAAATCATATAATGGCCCTATGATAGAGGCCACACACCCAGAGCAGATTATCATCATCCAATGAAATATCATGGCAATGAAGGACATAGCATGGCAAAATATGACATAAAATCCATCCCTAAAAGATTAAAAAATGGCCGGCTCATCTCAGGAATTGTCATTTTACCCCTGCTGTTATCCGGCTGCATGACCACCAACCCGGCGACAGGCGGGTCCGATTTCACGCCCTTCATGAGCCCGGCCAAAGAGGCGTCTATTGGCAAGGAACAGCATCCCCTCGTCATCGCCCAGAACGGCGGCGTTCTGGATGAGCCCAAACTGGCCGGATATGTTGCTGTTGTCGGGGGACGCCTCAGCGCCGTATCCGAATTGCCCGGCAGTCCTTTCACCTTCACAGTGCTGAATTCCCCCATCGTCAATGCCTTTGCCTTGCCGGGCGGCTATATCTATGTGACGCGCGGAATCCTGGCCCTGTTTAACAGCGAGGCCGAGATGGCTTCGGTGCTGGGCCATGAAATCGGCCATGTGACGGCCCGCCATTCCGCAAAAAGATATAATCAGCAGCTTTTTGCGGGCCTTGGGGCAACGCTTCTTGGGGCGGCACTCAAAAACAAAGAACTCAGTGATGCCCTTGGCTATGGATCGCAGATATATCTGAAAAGCTATTCCCGGAGCAATGAGTATGAATCCGACCAGCTGGGCGTGCGCTATGCCACCCGCGCAGGCTTTGATCCCTATGCCGCAGCAGATATGCTGTCATCATTGGACGCGCAGAGCAAGCTTCAGGACATGATTGCCAATCGCACCGGCCAGCAAAGACCACCGGAGTTTTTCTCCACCCACCCCAATACCAGGGACAGGGTCAGCCGCGCCTTTGCCGCCGCCCAAAAAACCGGGCTGGCCCAAAACAGCCGCAGCCGGGGTCAAGACCGTTACCTGAACGCCATTGATGGCATGATATATGGCGATGACCCTGCCCAGGGCCTGATCAAGGGATCGGTTTTTTCCCATGGCCCCCTGCGTTTCACATTCCGCGTACCGAAGCATTACCGTCTGATCAATAGTGCCGAAGCGGTCTATGCCAAAGGCACAGGCCCGTCCGAGGGCGGCGTCATCGTTTTTTCCGGCAATGCCCTCAAGGGGCGCAACATGATGCAATATACGACTCAGACATGGAAAAGCTTTGTCAAGGAAGCGGCCCTTCAGGGATTGGAAGATATCACCATTAATGGTATGCCGGCGGTGACCGGATTTCAGAATATAGCTGTTAATAATATTCAATCCCAGGTCCGTATCATCACCATTCAGCATTCTCGGGACAAGGCCTATTTTTTCCTGATTATCACGCCTTTAAACAGGCTTGATGGCATAAAAGATGATTTGCAGCGCATGACATACAGCTTTAAAAAACTGTCCGCGAGTGAGGCCCGGAAAATAAAGGGAAAAATCATCCGCGTGGTTACCGTTCAGAAGGGCGACACCATCAGCAGCCTTGCCCGTCATATGGCCTTTAAAACCCATAAAAATGATCGCTTTCTAACTTTGAACGGCCTGAATTCCAATAGCAATCTTGAGGCGGGTCAGCGGGTGAAAATCGTCATTTATGATCAATGACTAAAATCAGATTTTTTGGATTACGCTCAAGCGCCGCTAATGGCTGCACTCCCGCTTGGTCGTTAGGGCGTCGCTGCGCTCCTTCGGTTTCGCCCAAAAGGACGAGGATCCCCTGCGAAATTTAGAGGCTTCTTTCACTCCGCAGGTTCCGGCAGGGCTTGTTTCAGTTCCCAGCCCATCATGCCATATATCCGGTCTCTTGTCCGTGACATCAAAATGTAAAGTATGGGCACCAGTATAAGCGTTACGATAGTGGCAAAGAGAACGCCAAAAGATAACGATACCACCGCCGGGATCAGAAACTGGGCCTGTACGCTTGTCTCCAGCATCAAGGGCAACAAGCCGATAAAGGTGGTGAAGGATGTCAGGAAGATGGGACGGAATCTTTCTTCCGCCGCGATTTCAATGGCCTGAACCACGTCATAGCCCTTATCGCGAAGCCGGCAAATATAATCAACCAATACCAGATTATCATTGATCACAACGCCCATGGCCGCCGCGATCCCCATGATAGAGAAAATACTGATGTCCATGCCTAAAATCAAATGGCCAATCACTGCCCCCATATAGCCAAAAGGCAGGGCCGTGAAAATAATGAATGGCTTGAAATAAGATTTAAATGCGACAGCGAATAGAATATAAATAATCAAAAGCCCAAAGATGAAATTCGTCATGATAGAATTCATGAACTCTTCCTGACCCTCATCACCGCCGCCAAGGCTACGCTTCACTGTCTTGTATTTATCCTCCCATGCTGGAAAGAAATTCTCTTTTAAATCATCTTTGATTTTCTTGATTTCCGCTTCTTTTCCCTCTTCCAGCGAGGCAATGACCGTCAGCGTTCTTTCGCGGTCTACCCGGCGAATAGAGGTATAGGCCTGCCGGTAATCCACATCAGCCACCGCGCCAAATGGCACCTCTGCTCCCGTCTCTGAGCGCACACGCAGCTTACCCAGAGTATCAAATGATTTACGGTCCTTTTCCGGAAAACGCACCATGACTTTCACATCATCAATGCCGCGCGGGACACGCTGGACTTCCTCGCCGTAGAAAGCCTGCCTTACCTGCCGGCCTAAATCACGCAGAGAAAGACCCAGATTTTGCGCGCTGGGGATCAGGGACAAGACCGCTTCGGATTGCGCGGAATCTGCCGTATCCGTAACATAATAAATCGCGTCATATGTGGCCAGCCGGGCTTTTAATTCCGCAGCGGCTGCCTCAATATCATCCACATTGGCGGACGACAGGCGAATACGCATGCCCCGGCTGTCATTATTGAAGGTATTATCAAATTTTATTTCCTTGGCATCCGGGAAAAACGGCGTTTTTTCCCGCCACATCTTTGTAATATCCTCGGTCGAGATCGGCCGGCCTTCGCCCGGCTCCAGAACGAAAAATGCCCGCGCGCCCCGGCCACTGGCAAAGGACATGGTGGCTTTGAAAATTTTGGAATCCGGATATTGCTCTTCCAGATCTTTCACCACCTCATAGGCCGAATTTTCAAGGGCCCTCGTGGCCTCTTTCACCGTGTCATAGGGCACGCCGCTGGGGAAGGTATATTCCGCCCGAATGAAATCCTGCGGGATGGATGGCTGGAAAGCAAAACCAACATGGCCGCCGTACTGAAGACCAACCGTGACGATGCTCAACATGCCGATAAAAACACTTAGCGTCACCGCCTTGCGGCGCAGACATTTATATAAGAATGGCTTGTAATATCTGGTGATGACCACCTCCAGAAGATGATCCGCCTTTGCCCTGAGTATATTGACAATCCTTGTCAGACCAATATAGGTAAAAAATCTGGCCATCAGCCCCGGCTTGCCGGTGCCGCCGTGGCGCAAGTGAGCCGGCAGAATCAGCAAACATTCAATGAGGGAAAAAATCAGCGTTAAAATAACCACAACCGCAATGACCGTCGTAAATTGACGTGTTGTCCCCGGCACCATAGCCATGGGCGCAAAGAAGATCATCGTGGTCAAGGCCGAGAAAATAACCGGCTTGGCCACTTTCGCGCTGCCCAGAACAGCGGCCTTTGTCCCCTTGATACCGCGTTGATTTTCCCTGTGGATATTTTCACCGATAATAATCGCATCATCCACCACGATCCCCAAGACCAGAATGAAGGCAAACATACCAATCATATTCAGGCTTTCGCCGGTCAGGGGCAGGATCATGAATGCGCCCATAAACGATACCGCAATACCGACCACGACCCAGCCGGCAAGCCTTGGAGTCAGGAACAACATAAGCCCGAGAAACACCAGAATAAGGCCGCCAATGCCATTGCTGATCAACGTATTTGCCCGGCTTTTAAACCCTGTTGACCGGTCACTCCAGATGACCGCCTCTACGCCGTCGGGCAAGCTGGGCCTGAGTGTGTTTTCCACATATTCTGTCACGACCTTGCTGATTTCCACAACATTGGGGGTTTCCCCCACATTGACATTTAACAAAACCGCGTTTTTGCGATTAATATGGGCCTCAAACCTGTCTTCGGAAAATCCGTCGATAACATTGGCCACGTCTTTGAGCAAAACCCGCGTACCGCCGGCATCCTGCAGAACCACAATATTCTCAAAATCTTCGCCTGTGTAGCTTTGTCCACGGGTCATGATCTGAATATTACCGGCTTCATTATCCACTTTACCCGCCGGCATATTAACCGATGTGCGAGAAATTGCTTGCGCCACATCATCAAAACTCAGGCCGTATTTCTGTAAATTAAACTCATCAATTTCGATGGAAATTTCATAGGGCCGTATGGCATTAAGCTCAACCCGGCTCACCCCTTTCAGTGCGGATATTTCATTGCGGACACGCCGGCCCATTTCTTTTAACTCGGCTTCGGGCAAGTCGGCGGCAAGCGCTATCCGCATGACAGAATTATTGAAAATTGGCTGGCTGACATTAGGACGTTCTGAAAGCCTGGGAAACGTATTGATGGCATCCACCCGGGACTTCACATCATTGAGCAATCTTTGCATATCATAATCATCCACCGCTTCGATGGTGACAAAGCCAATGCCTTCCCGGGCCGTGGATCGCACGCGCTTTACCCCTTCCAGATCATATACGGCTTCCTCAATACGGATGACAATGCGCTCTTCCACCTCTTCAGGCCCGGCCCCCAAATAGGCGACAGAGACTTCAATCTGATTAGGGCGAACACTGGGAAAGCTCTCTTTGCTGACCTTTTGAAGGCCAACAAGCCCGCCAATAATCAACAGAAACATCATCAGGTTTGCCGCTATGGGGTTATGGATAAACCACTTCATAATACCGCTCATGCCTGATCTCCTTCCGCAAGATCAAATTGAACCAAAAGGCCGTCAACATTGATACCAAGCTGGGATTTGCAGACGATATCACCATCCTCCAGCCCCTCGGAGATCACAACGAATTCTCTGTTCGCCTCAACAACTTTGACCATCCGGCTGCGCAATTTATTATCTTTGTCTACCACAAGAACCTGATTGCCCTGACGCAACACGGCGCGCGGCAGTCGAAAGACAGAATCATAAAGGCGGCCTTCAACCTCTGCGGCAACAAATTGGCCAATGGTGATCGGGTATTTTCCATTCACAGACAATAATTCATCGCCGCTGAGCTGGGCCACCACATACATAATGCGGGTTCTGGTATCCACCAGCCCTTCGGCGCGAACAATTTTGCCTTTCCACTGGCTTTCCTGATCCGCAAAGCGGCCTTTCAAAGTAACATCAAGCTGCGTTTCTCCCCTTTTCAAGCCAGCAATATCAAATTGCGCCAAATCCTTGTTTGACATGGGCAGCCGCACCTCCACCACATCGGTTGAATATAATTTGCCCACATTGGTGCCGTTATTTAAATATTGTCCAAGATCAACATTTTTTGACGACAGCAGTCCATTGAAAGGGGCGCGTATTTCCGTGCGCTCCAGCGCGAGCTTCGCCACGTTTAAATTTGCTATTGCAGCCCCCAGTTTGGCTTCCGCATCAGCAAGCTGTGGTTTACGCAGGGTCAGGTCAGAGGCTTCGCCATGACCAAGCTGCGCCCATTCTGTTCGTGCAAGATCGGCCTCGGCGCGTTCCCGAACCAGAAACTGACGGCTTTCCGTCACCCGCGCCTGCGCGGATGTGACCGCATATTGATAATCACGGGGATCCAGACGCAGGATCACTTCACCTTTTTTAAAGACGCCGCCCGCGACAAACCGTTCTGATACATAGACCACCTGACCGGAAACCTGCGGCACCAGATCAATCGCCTGCCATGCCTCTACTGTCCCCTGGGTTTTCACCGTGAGCGCAACCGGCCCCTCATGCGCCACAACGGCGCGAATATGACGGGCAAGCTCGACAACGTCCTTTTTTTCCGGCTCCGGCTTGGCCATAACCAATATGGCGCTGATGCCAGCGGCCCCTATGATAATGAGGACAGGAATGAGGAATGTCAGAATTTTTTTTAAGCTTTTCGGCTTTTCTATCACCATATTCATAATCTGTTTTCTCCTGCGATATCGCCCTTGGGGTCATTATCATTTGTAATTTGGGCTTGAAAGCCTTCTGAGGTTGTAAAGTCACCGCCCAGGGCTAAATGCAAGGCAATTCTATTATTGATACGTTGTTTCTTAATGGATAAAAGCTGGCTCTGCTGTGACAAGCTTTGTCTTTGTGACTCCAGAAGTACCGAAATCTTTATCAAGCCACGGCTATATTGATCGAGGGCAACATTTTCGGCAGCAATCGCATTCTCAGCCGCAATGGCCGTATGTTTGACTTGTTTTTTCAACGATCTTTCGCTGGACAGGGCATCTTCCACTTCTTTGAATGCCGCCAGCAAAGTCCGGGCAAAGACCTGTTTTTCCGCCTCAAACAAGGCAGCCTCTGATTTAGCCGCATACCGCAGCCTGCCACCCTGAAAAATAGGTTGCGTTATATTGCCCACAAGATTCCAGAAAATATTGTCAAATCTTAACAAGTCGGTGAAATTGGCAGAGCTGTTGCTGCCGCTCGCCGTAATAGAGAAGCTTGGCAACAAGTCTTTACCTGCTGCCTGACTGCTATAGCCTGCCGACAGCAGCTTTGCGCGGGCGGATTGCAAGTCCGGGCGGCGTTCCAATATATGCACCGGCAAGCCAACGGGAACATCATGATTGATATCGGGCAGAGTACCGGCAGATATAATTCTGGCCGACGGATAGCGGCCCGCCAAAATTTCCAAGGCCCGCTTTTGTTGCCCCAATTGATCTTGCCGGCGGCTCAAACTTGCGCGGGCGGCCTCATAATTACTGACAACCAGACGCAAATCAAGCCCCGTATTCAGCCCCCGGCTGAACCGTTTTTCGACAATATGCACAGCGCGTTCAAAGCTTTCCACAGTTTTAAGCGCCAAATCCACTTGAGCCTGCGCTTCCATGACATCAAACCAGGCTTGTGATACCTGAGCGACCAAAGACAATCTGGCAGCGGCATAATCCGCGCGAAAAGCCGTATAATTTGCCTTTGCTCCTGCCGTCCTGGCGGTCAGCCTGCCCCATACATCCGCCTCCCAGCGCGCATCAAAGCCCAATGACGCATTGTTATTGCTCACCAGCAGGCTGTTACTGCGCTGGCGCCTTGTCGCCAGATTTGCATTTACCGCAGGAAACAGGTTTGACCGCGCAATTTTCACGCCAAATCCAGACGCTTCCATCCGGTGCGCCGTCGCCCTGAAATCCGGGTTATTGACCAGAACCTCTTCAATAAAACGCGACAGATCATCCATCTCAAGATCGTCCAGCCACCCATTGCGCACATCAGATGACTGGCGCGCATTGTCATACTGGCTTTCCGACCATTCTGCCGCTATTTCCGGGGTTGGAAGATTCTTATCCGTAATAGGGACGCTGGCACAAGAGGCAAGCGCAAACACTGAAACGGAAAGGACCAAATATTTGGTGCTTTTCATTTTATATATCCTTCATCCTGCAGTCTATTTTTAGCTCTGCAAGTTCCGTAGTTCATAATTTAATATATGTGATATCTTCCAACGACCACTATAGCTGAAAAATATTAATAATCGACATGGTTGCGGCAGGTTGATCTCAAAATAACGCCCCTTTGTCGCAAAATACAATGCGACGAAAGGGCAAATCTTTGAATTTGGCAAAACTGGGTATATTATGGCTAGACAAATAAATGATCTATCACATCACCTTCCGGTGAAAAACAAACCGCATTCAACCCGCCGCCCCGGCCACTGCCCCCGTCCAGGGTCGCGATATGGGGTTTGTTTAAACGCACCCCCCCATTGGCATGATCATAGCCCCGAATAATGCGCGAAAAACCATTATAGGGCGCCGTGATGTCGTCAAAACGCCCGTTATCCCACCAAAAGTTATCCTTTTGCATATTCAATGGCCGCGTAATATCGACAGAGGCATGAACGAATAATATTTTACCTTCGCGGGTAAATGCCGCGCGGCGCAGACTGTTCAACAGTTCATAATGCCCCGGATGATCTTTTATGCTGCGGCGCATACGGCTGGTCCATCGGGAAATTGACATAGTCCCCTCTGTGGCTATGGCGCGCGCCACATGCGCCGGCGTCCCGTAACATTCCATCACAGACCCCAAATCATGGCCAAGAAGCCAATCCATGACTTCTGCCGGATTTGGGGCAAATTGTAATTGCAGCAGCTTGGTGAGCATTTCTTCCCGGGCGCCGCGCAAATACACAAAAGCATCAGGGTTTGACGGCTCATTGGCCGACATTAATTTTCGGCGTGACAGCAATATCTCATTCAAGGTTTCTATGGCCGTATTACGGTTGCCAAAATAATTGCCCAGATATACCAGCCGATCACCCGCCTGAAATCGGGGAATAAGCTTATGGTGCAAAGCTTTCAGGGCGCCAATTTCGCCGTGGATCGCGCCCACGGCCCAAATGCGCCGTGCCTGTTCAAGGCAACCAAATTTTTCCAGATCCATATTTGAAAGATCAGTCATGTCCATAGACAATCAAGTCACCTGTTACATAATTCAAGTCAATATTTTATTCAATTTTGGCCCATATCCATAACAGAAAAACTTAACAGCATGAACCATAAAATTATCTTTAGCATATAAAATAAAAAATGGGCCTGCACAATGTTCAGGCCCATTCCAGTCATTAAAAACCTGGCAACAAATTACGCCGCTGTCAGAACCTCCGCCAGTTTTATCATGGCATCTTTTTCCGCAATTTCTTCTACCGCCGCGACCTCACGGGCCAGGCGGCTAATGGCTGATTCATAAATTTGACGTTCGCTATATGATTGTTCGGTTTGATCGCCGCCCCGATGCAGGTCGCGAACGACTTCCGCCAAATGAACCAGATTGCCTGAATTGATTTTAGCCTCATATTCCTGCGCACGCCGGCTCCACATTGTGCGTTTAACGCGAGCGCGGCCTTTCAATGTGGTATAGGCCTTGTCCATAACAACAGAGCTCGACAAAGACCTCATCCCCGAAGGTTCAGCTTTACCGACAGGAACGCGAAGGGTCATTTTCTCACTCTCGAAGCGAATCACATAAAGTTCCAGCTTCATACCTGAAATTTCCTGTTCCCCGATTTCGGTGATAACACCAACACCATGTTTGGGATAGACGATATGTTCATCAACAGAAAACGCCATTTTTTTTTCTTTAACCATATTAAAATTATAACTCCATACTATTCACAAAATGTTGGCCTTTTGCGATAATTCTCAAGCCTTATGCCTATATTCTGGCAAATAATACATCATTTAAAATTTTGAACCACAATAACAAAAAAATCTTGTAACCATGGCTAACAAAGTCTTAAAAAAACATAAAACACGCACAAAAACCATATACCAACTCCTTTCGGAATTGATATAAAACATCCCCGGCGGGGATTTGTCATTTGAAACAAAGTCTTAAAAAACACGCCCAAATATCAATATTAGTGACATTATAACATATTTTTAAAATAAAAAACACCCACAAAAACATCGCCCCACCGGCAACAAGGCTGGCGCCGCCTGTATCATACCGGGTGGATAACGATTTTACAGGTGATATTTACGTCCCCGCCCCCGGTTTTTCACTTAACGCGGCAAGCTTCCCGTCTTCATTCAACGCCTCATCAGCGCCCGGCAGCGGGTCGATCTTTTCAGTGATATTTGGCCAAACAGCCGCATATTTCTCGTTGATCTCGAACCATTTCTCCAGACCATCTTCCGTATCAGGCAAAATTGCCTCCGCAGGACATTCTGGCTCACAAACACCACAATCAATGCATTCATCCGGGTTAATCACCAGCATATTTTCACCTTCGTAAAAACAATCAACCGGACAAACTTCCACACAGTCTGTATATTTGCATTTGATACATGCCTCAGTGACCAAATATGTCATAGAGTTCTCCTTATTCTTTCAATCCTGTCAGTGGTCATATGATAACCTTGTTTATGCATATAGCATCTGTGAAACAGGATACAACCAAAAAAACCTTTCCGTTATTAATTTGCGGCTGATTTGGGATTGTCACGGCAGAATAGGGATCAAATATTATTTTGAACCTTTTTACGAATTTGGCCACTTCTTTTATCGGAGATATAAAGCAGGCCAGTCAGCCGCCGCATCAAATTGCTTTCATAAGGATCTTCTACACCGTCTACAAAAACCACTTCCCATAAAAGCTCCAGAATTTTCTCCCGGCCCGCTTCATCAAAATGATCCTTGATTTTCCGTGTAAAACTAAGCATATGATTGGCTTCATTCTGCGCGGCAAGCGCCTCGACAAAAAGCTCCAGCGCGTCGGCAGAGGACAGCCCCAGTTTATTTTCCAGAAGATGCAGAATATGCTCCCTCTCAACACGTGAAAACTGACCATCATGACTGGCAACTTCTACCATCAGGGCCGCCGCCGCAAGTTTTTCATCCCCGATTTGCCCGGTTTCTTTCTGACCCGGGGCAGCAGGCCGGCCTTCGAGCAAACGGCTCAATTTTTTGAGTATCGACACAATAATATTTCCTTATTTAACCAGCGATATGCTGAAGAGTTTTGTAACCTGTTCCGCGATCTGATGTTTCTCTCCCAATGTCATTAAATGATCCGTTTTAATATGCGTCATCAAAGACTGGTTCATTAACAATACGGAGAGACCATGAACCATGGACCAGGCCGAAAACTGCGCGACTGCCGGATCAATATCCCGCGCATTTGGCAGCGCGAGACATTCAAGAACTGTATCGCGAAGACATTGAAAAGCCTGAGAAGAGGCCTCATGCAGCGCGCAGTATTTTTCATAATTATCCAACTCATATTCAAACATAACTTTAAAATGCGCCGGGCAGGCTTCCGCGAATTTCACATAGCGCATACCCAGTGTCTGCAAGCGCTCAACAGGCGGAATCCCCATCGCCATAATTTCCGTCATAGCTTGGCCTAATTTGCACATACCTTCTTCTATAAGGACGGCAATCAGGGCTTCTTTATCTTCGAAATGCCGGTAAGGCGCCGTCTGGGACACCCCGGCCTTACGGGCCAGTGCCCTCAGACTTAAATCATCCAGCGTCCCATCTTTTAATATTTCCAGAGCAGAGTCAATCAGCGTTTTGCGCAGATTACCGTGATGATAAGATTTTCTGGCCAGTGGACAACATATTTTAGTCAAACGAAACTCCTGCGCGGCGCCTTATAGTCAATATCTATTGTTGAAGGGCCATGATTATCGACTTTAATGTTTACGCTGTCAATATATTAGAACGCAAATTGAACAATTTTACGGCCTTAGAATAAGCTGGCCGTCCTCCACCATGAAACCGGATAATCGGCTTAGGAAGCTCATGCCAAGCAAGGATATATCCATCTGCCCCTGCTGCGAGACCGATGCAATAACATTTGACATTTCTATGGCGTCCATCGACACACGGTCAAGCTTGATGATGGCTTTGCGGGTTACGCCATTGGCGGTTTTAAAGGCCTTGTCATAATTTAGAAACTCGGGATCCAAGCCGGCCTTTCTGGCATCCTGATAGCTTAAGGAAATATGGCTGGCGCCCGTATCCACAACAAAAAGAACAGGCACGCCATTCACCTCTATCGTCACCCAATAATGACCATCTTGCGCTATTGGTACGCGAATATCGCCATTATATTCGGCCATATTTGCTTTATCATACACCAATTCATTTGAGGATTTATGGGCAACCTCTTTTATGCTCTCGCCCGCTTTATTGGACAGCGCAATAAAATGATCCCCGAAATAGGCCACAAAAGCGGCGGCAAATACGGCAAGCAAAAGAAGTCTTGATGGACTGGTCATCATACGTCCCGTCAGTTATCCTGATTAAACCTATCGAAGCATAAGGCCAAAAACTTTAAAAAATTTAAAGAATAGATAGATTTATACCTATTCGTTTCACAACAAGCCCAAAAGCAAATTGATCAATCGGGGAATATATTTTTCAGTCTGTCTGTGGCCCGCCGCTGGTTTTTTGTGGGGCGGCCTGTTCCTCTGTCCCTGAGCGCGACCTTGGATTTTTCCATTTTCCTGATTTCTGCCGGCGGCGGCGTCATATCTTCATATAGGGCCCGAGCTTCGGGCGCCGGGCCGCGCCGATGGTTGAAAGCCAGAATTTTGGCAATTCTAATTTTTTTCTCTTGAGGGAATGTCAAAATATCCCCCATGGTGACAGGCGTTTTAGCCTTGGTTATTTTCAGGCCATTGAGGCGAACCTTGCCCGCGCGGCATATTTTGCTGGACAGGGTGCGTGTTTTAAAAAACCGCGCATGCCAGAGCCAGATATCTATTCTTTGATTTAAGACGTCTGAATCGGACATAAAGCTATTCTTCCAGGGTCATTTTTTTGATTTAAGCTGGTCCTTCAATCCCGCCAGCGCCGCGAACGGACTATGGGGATCAGCCATCGGGGCCTTGCGTTTTACAGGTTTTCCGCCATTTTTTTTGCCAGAAGATTTGTTGCCTGAAGATTTATTGCCAAAAGGTTTTTTCGGCCCTTCACTGTTATTTCCTGCCTGAGGGTGACCTGGCTTTCGGGCATGGTTCTTGTCACGGGCTTTATAGACAATTTTTCGGCCTTCCGGCGTGCGTTCTACATCATCCTTTTTTACGCCGCGTCGCGGCGGTTTCTGGTAGGGCTGATGGCTGAACAGAATTATTTTTTCCGGAATGATCGTTTCTTTTATATCTGCGTCTTCCGGTTTATCTGCCAACTCTTCTTCTGGCTTTTCTTCTGGCTTTTCTTCTGGCTTTTCTTCTGGCTTTTCTTCTGGCTTTTCTTCTGGCTTTTCTTCTGGCTTTTCTTCTGGCTTTTCTGGCGTTTTTACATCTGGTGCGGCGGTTTCTTCTATGGCGGCAGTTTCTTCTGTGGCCTTCTCTTCTTGCACAGGCCTCTCTTTCGCCGTGCGGGCTTGTGCTATTCTGGTCGCTTCCTGCGGGCTATATTCCTTGCGAACATATCCTAAAACACTCATGATTTCGGCAAAATCATCGCCGCTGGTGCCCACAAGACTCATCAGGTCAGGGTCTGCCGGAAAGGGGCCTTTCAAAGACACCTCACGGGCCGCATTGGCCAATCGTTCCAGCATATCAAGGCGCACGGCATTTTTGCCCACCACGCGGTAACCCGACATTTCATAAAATATGCGCGGCGCGGTTTGATCTATGGCGATGGTGCATAGGCCGGCCACAGGAATATCCGGCAAATTATCTTTATCATTGAATAACGCCCATAAGAATGTGCGTAATTGGGCCGGCGCGGGTTTCAACAGACTTGGGATATACAAACTTGCCGAGCCAAGCCAGATGCCCAATTGCTTCATTTGAAAGCGGCCTTCACGCTCCACACCCCGAAAGTCACGGGCAATCGCCCCGCGCGGAATTGTGCCGAGTTTCTCCAGCATCTGAAAGGCGATGCCCCGCGCCATACCATCAATGAGGTCTTTGCCTTCTGCATCCTTGGCACCATTCACCGCTTCTTGCAGGGAAAAAAGCGGCGCCAGTATGTCGCCTATATGACTGGCAAGCCAGCGCTCCACACGGGCCTGTATCTTCGCCAATGCCTCCCCCTGTAATACAGGCGATGGCATGACCAGGGCTTTCGGGGTCAAAATCGTATCGCCCTTTACCACGCGGGCGATGGCAATGCCGCGCCAGTTGATGGTTGACTTTGTCAGGGGATTGCCAAGGATCAGGCTCATTTCGCCATCTTCGGCCTCTGTCAGATCTTCGGCCTTTTTGCTGATTTCTTCGCTTAATACCTGATCCGCCGCCGCGCGGAGTATTTTGCTGTCCTCACCAAAAGCGGACGCGTCCTCTTTAAACTGGAACCCTTCCAAGGTACCGATAAAATGGCCTTCTACAAAAATACTGCCATTCTCATCAATATTCGTCATTAAACTTCCTTTTTGGCGTAATTCTCTCATTAAAACTGATATGCGTCGATCCACGAACCGATGTGTTAACCGTTCATGTAGCGCATCTGATAGGCGGTCTTCAATATCTCTTGTTAATTCTTGCCAATATTTTGCATCATCGAACCATAGGCTACGGTGGGAAATATAGGTCCAGGTCCGGATATGCGCAATACGCGCCGACAAGCTATCCACATCACCCTTAAGGTTGTCCAGCGGCATGATCTGGCGGGTCAGCCAGTCCGGGTCAATAACGGCATTATCCGCAGAAGTCTGCCGATAAATATGAGAAATTATCCGGATATGCTCATCATCCGAGACCTTGCGAAAATCCGGTATCTGACAGACTTCCCACAGGCTTTTCAGGGCCGCCGGGCCGCCGAGCATGGGGCGAATATCAGGCATTTTTATCAATCGGCGTAATGACGTCAAATCAATATTTTCCCGGGTGCGGGTCAGTCCTTTTCTGTCCGGCGCGGCATCAAGAGAGCGAATCAGTGCCGTCGGGTGAGTATAATCAAGCGCACTGTTGCGCCATTCCAGAATAGTCAACGGGGCGAATTGATGATTTTCCACCGCATGGATCATGCCATCGCTTAAGGCGGGCTGCATACCGTCGCCGTCCAAAAGGCCCCCAAAAGTGCCGCCATTCATATATCGCCCCGCCCGGCCCGCAATCTGTCCGACCTCGGACGCGGTAAGGCTGCGCATGCGCCGACCATCAAATTTGGCCGTCCCCGCAAAGCAGATATGATCAATATCCATATTCAGCCCCATACCAATGGCATCGGTCGCCACCAGATAATCCACATCGCCGCTCTGATACAGCGCAACCTGCTTGTTGCGGGTTCTTGGGCTTAAGGACCCCATGACCACCGCGGCCCCGCCCTTGCTCCGGCGCAGCATTTCCGCATAGCCATAAACATTATGGGCCGAAAAAGTGACAAGGGCGGTTCTTCTTTGCAAGCGGCTGAGTTTCTTCGGCGCGGTATAGATCAATTGGGAAAAACGGGGCCGACTTGAAAATTCTGCGTCCGGCACAAATTGGCGGATGAGCGGCGCAATGATTTCAGAGCCTAAAAACATCGTCTCCTCTGTTCCGCGCGCCCGCATCAACCGATCCGTAAAAACATGACCGCGCGCCGGATCCGCCGCCAGTTGAATCTCATCAACAGCAAGAAAAGCCACCGTTTTATTCACCGGCATACTCTCCACCGTGCAAATCCAGAAGCGCGGATTGCGCGGGATGATTTTTTCCTCTCCCGTGATTAAAGCCACGGCATTTTTACCCGCCGGATTCTGCGGCGAATTCACCACCCGATCATATATTTCCCGCGCGAGCAGACGCAAAGGCAGCCCGATCATGCCCGTTGAATGGCCGAGCATCCGTTCCACCGCCAAATGGGTCTTGCCCGTATTCGTCGGCCCCAAAATCGCCCGCACCCGACTTGACGTCCGCACCGCCCTGTTGGAAATATCTTTCATAAAAAGGAGGTAACATAAACAAGTAAAAAGGTCACGAATGTAATAGCCGTGACCTAGTTTTGTCACCACTCCCGGCTCCCCTTCGTCACTCCTGCGAAGGCAGGAGCCTAGTCCCTTATATAATACAAGGTCAGTTTCATAAAGGACGAGGTCGTTAAACGCGACTTTTACGGATTAATTTTTCTTCGAACAGGTCAGAAGATTAAACGGTTATTTAAAAAGATCGCCAATTTTTTTCTTCACGTCTTTCAGGCCTTTGTTGAGCATATCCTTGGTCACAATTTTGCCAAGGCCTTTATTGATCGCGCCGAATACTGCCGTGCCAACTTCGCCTGCGGTTGCGCCCTTGTCTTCTGTGCCGATATTTTTAAGATGTATATCCGGCAGGGTCAGTGCCGCGCCCTGGCCGCCCAAAAGGTCACTGGCCAATTTTACCTTGGTGCCGGTGATATAGATATGATCGACGATAAATTTGGCTGTGCTGTCCTCTGACGCCTTAAGACCAAGACTTTGGGTATAGGCCTCAATATTTTTTTGGATTTTGCCGATATTATTGCCCTTGCTGCCGATTTCATAGATCAAATCCGCCCCGTCTATGCGCACCTCTTTGATACGAATCACATCTTGGGTCAGGGATTTCAGGTCGATCATCACCGACATATTGCCTAAATCAAAGGCATGATCGGATTTAAAGCCCGCCGGATTACCGACAGTCAATCCCGAAAGCCCCGCGCTGCCGCCCAGCAAAGAAACGCTAACCTTGTCAAGGGACACATCAGCGCCCGTGGCCTTGGGCGCATATTCCAATATAGCGGTACGAATGATGGTCTCTGATTGCGACGCGCCGTATATGGCAATGCCCACCACGATAAGAATAAGGGCAATAAGGCCAAAAAGTATTTTTTTCATGATAGGATGTCCCCTTAAAATTCTATTTTAATAATAACACCAAGTTTCCCTTATTGAGCGCCCTATTGCAACCATAAAGTTTATAGGATGAGTCGTGGTATCATTTCGTGCGGCCGGTCATTTTCTCAACGCTGCGCAGGGTGCCAAGGCCAAGCAGAGCCAACACCAGTTCCATCATATTGTCCGTGACAATTCCGGGCGGCGAAATGTCAAGGCCGCGAACCGCCACAATCCATTCAAACAAAGGGTGCAACAAAAAGGCCCATAAAAACCCGAGCCCGCATACCCAGCCGATAAAGGGCCGCCAGCCCGCCACAAAAAGCGAGCGATGTCCGGCCTCAACCCGATTTATTTCCGCTTGCAGTAATTGTGGTTTCTGACGAATTTTTGCCATGAGGATAGCGGCCTGTGCCTTTTCCTCATCACTGGTAAAAAGCTGATCCACCACATTACCCACCGCCGATACCGCATCAATGGCCGGCCCGCCAAATATTTTAGAAAATAGTCCCATTTTAAAATTCCTTATAATTTCTGCCATCAAAAATCAGACAGTGTTTTCGATTATCATGCGTCCTGTATGAACAATGAACCCATCCGCTTTTCGGGTCATCCGGCTGGTGAAATTCCAGAATCAATTGATCAAAATCCAGATTATCCTTGATCCAATCCGCAAGGGCGCGATTTTCTATGGTCGGGACTTCAAAATCTGCGGCTTGTCCCAGAATATGTTGCGACGTTGGCTTCGACCCGGCCAGGCGGTTCACCTCTGGTGCCCGGAACCCGCTGGACGGGCTGAAGGGAACGGCAAAATTTTGCCGAACCGGCTCCAGAATATGTTTGGCAAGCAACCTTAACCTTTCAATCTCATGCGCCGCAGGAATATTTTGAATGCCGTGCCGCAGGGCAATAGCACTGCGGGTAAGCTCCCAAAGGCTAAAATGCTCACTTATCCTATTATTTGTTTTTTTCATGGCAATAGCTCCTATTTAATCCTATCAGCAAGATGTGAAAAACCGCTGTAAAGCGTCAAAGATGCCTGAAGATGTCCTTTGGCCCAACCTTTGCGTTTGCCCCATTTTCGATCAGCCGCGCTGAGGGACATTTCATCAATAATGATGTCCAATATCGGGCCCGCCTGAAGGCGCTCTGCTGTCATTCGGTCCATCCAGTCACAATAATGATGTTTGATTTTTATCTCATATTCACTTTCGCTCTCAGGGACAAAACGGCTTGTCTGCACCGCAGCGTCTGTGAAATGTGATGTACGCAAACCTGTGCCATCCGTTATGATCTTTATAGCCCGCCTTATACGCTGAAATGCCCATATTTGCTCACTGTTCAGGATATTCTTCTTATGGAAAAGAGCCAACGGATCCGGCCTTAGTTTGCCCTTGGTTTCGGGGGTCGGGCCAATATATGACTTTTCCGGCACAACCGTACTCCGCCCTGAAGCAGGCAAAGAAAGCAATCTGTCTATATTTCGTTTCTGCCGGGCTTTCTTGCGCGCTATTCGCTTTTTTTTAAATGATTTTATAGTCGTGCTTTTCTCGCAAGGCCCCGCTTTATTCACGGTGGAATTTGCGCTGCCTATTTCTGTTTTATGTGGATAAACTGACATTATATGTCACCCCTTATAATATACCATTCCCTATTGCCTGACGACTCAGACTTGCCTATAATAGGTATAAATAAGTATTAATCAAGGCTGTTTAATGAATATTATTGCCGGTTTTCCATTGATGATTGTATTTACCGCCTCACGGACCATAAAACATACCTTGACCTTTCCCTTGCAAAACAGGACAATTCAATCATAAATTTAATAAAAGGCGGGAGAGAATAATGGGCGTTTTATCTTATGCGGGAGGATTGGGATTAATTTCCCTGACAGTATATATTATGGTCATTGGCCGCGACCTTCTGGTGCCCTTTATGATCAGTATCGTGATCTGGTATCTGATCAATATCCTGTCCGATTATTACCATAAAATCCCCATCGGAAAATGGCATATTCCAAAGGCGGTAAGTTATATCGCATCGCTCTTGACCATCGTTCTGATCTTAAATTTTCTTTTCGGCATGATCAGCAGCAATATTGTTGAAGTCCGGGAAGCCGCCCCGGTTTATCAGGAAAATTTCATCAAATTAACGGCAAAGGTTTTTGCCTTGGTGGGCATTAAAGAAGAGCCCAATTTCGCCCAGTTAATTCATCAGGTAAATTTAACCCCCTTCATCACCAATCTTGCGGGAACGCTGGCCTCGCTTGCGGGCAGCGCCAGTCTGATTTTGATCTATGTGTTATTTTTAATGCTGGAACAGAAATATTTCAACGTCAAGCTCAGCCGTTTGCTGGAAGGCTCGCAGCACCGCGAAACAGTGTTTAATATTCTTGAGCATATTTCCCGTGATGTGAAGACCTATATTGGCGTCAAGACCTTCGTCAGCGCCCTGACCGGCGGGGCCTGCTATATCGTTCTGGTCACGGTCGGGGTAAATAATGCCAGCTTCTGGGCCTTTTTTATCTTTCTGCTCAATTTTATCCCGACGGTGGGCTCCATGCTCGCGGTTTTATTTCCGGCGTTGCTGAGCCTCGTTCAATTTGATACCTTCACGCCCTTCCTGATCGTGATTTTCTCGCTGGTGGGTATTCAATTGATCATCGGAAATATTCTGGAGCCGAAATTAATGGGCAGCAGCCTGAATTTAAGCCCGCTTGTGGTCATGTTATCCCTGGCGGTCTGGGGCAGCATATGGGGCATCGCCGGCATGTTTTTAAGCGTGCCCTTCACCGTGATCCTGATGATCATCTTCTCCCAGTTCCCCAAAACCAAACCCATCGCCATCCTGCTCTCCCAAGATGGCAATATACGGCCCCGAGATAATGTTAAGGGATAATATCAAGGGATAATGTTATGGTGGCGGATTAGGGAAAAGCTTAAACGCCGACAATATCATCTTTAAGGCTGAGCACGAAAGCAACCACATCATTGCATTCGGCTTCCGGCACGCCGAGGGCTTCCATGGTGGCACCGGCATGGCCAAGGAAGATCGTCCAGTCATCCTCGCTGATATTCATGCCTTTATGGGATTGAAGCATGTCTCGGCCCGTATAATAAACAGGCCCGCCGGCATTTTCACAGATATAATTGATAAGAAGCTGTTTTTCTCTCTCAATACCGTCAGAGCCCCGGTTTTGCCAGAAACGACCCAAAATATCGTCACCCTGCAAGCGGGGCAAGAGATCATTACAGAAACCCGTTATACCATCATAACCGCCCAAACGTTCATAAAGTGACCTATCGCTCATGTGTTTTCTCCTGTTATCTGCCCGGAAAGGGAATATGATTTAGATTTCAACATTATTATAAGCCTACTCCATAAACAAACGACTTGTCTACATCGTCTCGCCAAACAGTTCCCGTCCGATGAGCATGCGGCGGATTTCGCTGGTGCCGGCGCCGATTTCATAGAGTTTCGCATCGCGCAGCAATCGCCCGGCCGGGAATTCATTAATGTAGCCATTGCCGCCAAGGGCCTGAATGGCTTGCAGGGCCATCTGAGTGGCTTTTTCTGCGGAATATAATATGCAGCCTGCGGCATCTTTGCGGGTGGTTTCGCCCCGGTCGCAGGCCGCCGCCACCGCATAAACATAGGACCGGCAAGCGGCAAGTTCGGTATACATATCGGCAATCTTGCCCTGCATCAGCTGAAATTCACCGATGGCCGTACCAAACTGCTTGCGGTCATGAATATAGGGCAGCACCACATCAAGGCAGGCCTGCATAATGCCAAGAGGCCCGCCGGACAGGACAACCCGCTCATAATCAAGGCCGGACATTAAAACCCGTACGCCGCCGTCAATTTTCCCCAGAATATTTGTCTCGGGAACCGCGCAATCCTCAAACACCAGTTCAGAGGTGTTGGAACCGCGCATGCCAAGCTTGTCAAGTTTCTGCGCCGTGGAGAATCCTTTGAAAGTTTTCTCAACGATGAAAGCGGTGATACCGCGCGGCCCGGCGGCCATATCGGTCTTGGCATAGACCACTAAAGTCTGTGCGTCCGGCCCGTTGGTGATCCACATTTTCGTGCCATTCAGGATATAATGATCCCCCTTTTTTTCCGCGCGAAGTTTCATGCTGACCACATCTGATCCCGCCCCCGGCTCGCTCATGGCAAGCGCGCCCACATGTTCACCGCTGATCAGTTTTGGCAGATATTTTTTCTTTTGTGCCGCCGTGCCATTGCGCTTGATCTGATTGACACAAAGATTGGAATGGGCACCGTAGCTCAGGCCAACGCTGGCCGAGGCGCGGGAGATTTCTTCCATACAGATGGTATGGGCAAGATAGCCCATGCCCGCCCCGCCATAATCCTCATCCACGGTCACGCCCAATATGCCAAGGTCACCCATTTTGCGCCAGAAGCCCGCCGGGAATTCGTTGCTGCTATCAATATCGGCGGCAATCGGCGCCAATTCTTTGGCGGCAAAAGCGGCGACCGTATCCCGCAGCATGTCAATATCTTCGCCCAGATTAAAATTCAATGTTGGATAGGAAACCATTGTAAGTCCTTTTATGTATTTTTTTGTAGAGCCACGGCGACTTTTGAAGCTGGTGCGCGGCCCAGAAAATCTGATATATACCATGCGGCCTCAATGATTTTATCGAGGTTAACGCCGGTTCTTATCCCCATGCCATTCAACATATAAAGCACATCTTCGGTCGCCACATTACCTGATGCTCCAGAAGCATAGGGGCAGCCGCCGAGCCCGCCGACCGCGCTATCGATCACCGTGATGCCCATGTCAATGGCGGCCAGAATATTGGCCAGAGCCTGACCATAGGTGTCATGGCAATGCAGCGCCAGTTTTGACAGGGGGACGCGGGCCGTTACCGACGTTAACAGCTGCCGGATGTCTTTTGGGGTGCCCGCCCCGATGGTATCGCCGAGCGAAACCTCATAACAGCCCATATGAATCATTTTTGCCGCAACATCAGCGACAACCTCTGGATCAATGGCCCCTTCATACGGGCAGGCAACCACGCAGGAAACATAACCGCGCACCGCGATATTTTCGGCCTTTGCCCGATCCATGACGGCGGCGAAACGCGCAAGGCTTTCTGAAATGGAGCAGTTGATATTCTTCTGGCTGAAACTTTCGGATGCCGCGCCAAAAATGGCCACCTCCCTCGCGCCCGCAGAGGCCGCCGCCTCATAGCCTGTCAAATTTGGCGTCAAGACGGCGAAATCAACACCGGAAAGATGAGAGATTCCCGCCATAACCTGCGCATTATCCCCCATTTGGGGCACCCATTTGGGGGAGACGAAACTGGTGGCTTCAATTTTGCGAAGGCCCGCCGCGACCAGCAGCTCAATCAGCCTGATTTTGACCTCTGTCGGCACCAGTTTTGCCTCATTTTGCAGGCCATCACGCGGCCCCACCTCATAAAGGCGGATATGCCCGGGGGCCGTCATTCCTGATCCTCAATAATGCGAATCAAAATTTCCCCGTCCGCGACCTGATCCCCGACAGTCAGGCTAAACCCATCTATCCTGCCGGCAATCTGCGCCTTGATGGTATGTTCCATTTTCATGGCCTCGAGGATCATAAGCGGTTGCCCCAGCGCCGCAAGATCGCCATCATTGATCATGATTTGCGTTACCTTGCCCGGCATCGGGGTGACGATAACGCCGCTGCCGCCGCTTTCATCTTCGCCCTCTGCCCCCGCCAGAAAATGATGGAGGTAAGATACCGTGCCATTATAAAACAGGGTTAAATCCTGACCATCCTGAATGACTTTAGCCGATATTTTTTGACCATCCACCGCAATATTCAGCGCGGCACCCGCCTGCTGTAATATTTTTACGTCATGGTTTTTACCTTCAATGGTCAGGCAAAACGCGCCCGCCCTGTAAACGACCTTCACATCTCGTTTCTCATCATGATCAATGAATGTCAATGTCGTCTTCAGATCAAGATTCATGCGCCAGCCATCGGTAAAATCCCACGGATCCCCCCCTGTGCTGCGGGGGGCAAGTTCCGCCATGGCGGCAAGGGCCAGAATATTAGGGTCGGCCTTGTTATCTTCGGGCAGCAGATCACCCTTAAAACGTTCAATGAATCCCGTGTCCAGATCCGCCGCTGCAAAGGCCGGATGGCGGATGATATTACCCAGAAATTCAAGATTACATTTCAGGCCGGATACCGCCGTATGAGCCAAAGCACGGCTCATTTGGCGAAGAGCGCCCTGCCGGTCAATATCCCAAACAATCAGTTTGGCAATCATCGGGTCATAATAGATGCTGACCTCGTCCCCCTCTTCAACGCCCGTATCCATGCGAAAATGCGCATCCTGCGGCGGGCTGGAGAAATGCGTGATCTTGCCGGTTTGCGGCAGGAAATTATTTTCCGGATCTTCCGCGTAAAGCCGCACCTCAAAAGCATGGCCAATGAGCGGGATGTCTTCTTGTTTGAGCGGGATAGGCTCACCCGCCGCAATACGCAATTGCCATTCCACAAGATCCTGCCCTGTGATCAATTCTGTCACCGGATGCTCCACCTGCAATCGGGTGTTCATTTCCATGAAATAAAATGGCGCATCCTCAAGCCCATTCTGCACATCGACAATGAATTCTATGGTTCCCGCACCGCAGTAGCCGATGGCTTTGGCAGCTTTCACCGCCGCATCGCCCATGGCGCGGCGCATTTTATCCGACATGCCGGGGGCCGGCGCTTCCTCGACCACTTTTTGATGACGGCGCTGAAGGGAACAATCCCTCTCATGCAGATAAACCGCATCACCGTAATTATCACCAAAAACCTGTAATTCAATATGGCGCGGCTTGGTTAAATATTTTTCAATCAAGACATGAGCATTGCCAAAGGATGCCGCCGCCTCGCGCTGACAGCTTTCCAGACCGGCAATAAAATCATCCGGTTTTTCCACCAGCCGCATGCCCTTTCCGCCGCCGCCGGCAACGGCCTTGATCAACACTGGATAGCCGATTTGATCCGCATGTTTTTTTAATTTTTCCGGGTGCTGATCTTCGCCTTGATAGCCCGGCACCACGGGAACGCCCGCGTGGCTCATAATGTCTTTGGCTTTATCTTTGAGGCCCATGGACCGGATACTGTCCGCGCTTGGCCCGATAAAAACAATGCCCGCTTTTGTGCAGGCCTCGGAGAATTCCGCATTTTCGGATAAAAATCCATAGCCCGGATGAATGGCCTCTGCCCCCGCATGCCTGGCCACCTCCAGAATGACATCGCCCAACAGATAACTGTCCGTTGCCGCCGGCCCGCCAATATGATGGGCCTCATCCGCAAGGCGCACATGACGGGCCGTGCTGTCCGCATCAGAATAAACCGCAATGGTATGAATGCCGTTTTTTTGCGCGGTTTCGATCACCCGGCAGGCAATCTCGCCCCGATTGGCAATGAGTATTTTACTGAACATCAGGCGCTGTCCTCACCAGTTTTATTGTTATGGGATATCCAGCCCGGTTTTCTTTTCTCTAAAAAAGCCTTCAGGCCTTCCTTCGCTTCCGGGCGGGAGCGTATGGCGGCAATGCGTTCGGCTGAATCCGCCATGATTTTCGCACTTAACGGCGCGCCCGCGTAATCCATAATCAGCCGCTTGGCCTCCCGCATGGCAAGGGGGCCGTTCGTACGCATGTGATCCAGCATGACATTTAATTGTCCGGCCATTTCTTCCTCAGATGTGGTCAATTCATGAACAAGGCCCAATTCATAAGCCCGCTGGCCTTTGAATTTTTCGCCGGTCTGGAAATACCGCCGCGCATTTCGCGCGCCCATGGCCGACAAGACATAAGGCGAGATCGTCGCCGGGATCAGGCCAATTTTTACCTCTGACAAGGCAAAAACTGTATCAATATCCGCAATAACCAGATCACAGCAGGAAACAAGCCCGATACCGCCGCCAAATGCCGCCCCCTGAACGCAAGCGATGGTCAGCTTATTCAGGCTGTGCAGGCTATTGAGCATGGCCGCCAGATATTCCGCATCGGCCAGATTTTGATTATGGGAAAAATCCGCCGCCCGCCTCATCCAGTCAAGGTCTGCGCCCGCCGAAAAGCTTTTGCCCGCCCCGCGCAAAACCACCGCCCGGCAATGATTATCCTGTTCCAACTCATAAAAAATCTCGCGAAGCCGGGCGATCATCATTTCATCAAAGGCATTATGTACCTCTGGCCGGTTCAAGGTGACCCATGCAATGCCATCATCATCCTGCTCGAGAATCACTGTTGTATTTGTCATCTGATTTCCTTTTGCCGCACATATCTATATTACAGGCCTACATTCTGAAGACACCATAAGTGGTTGGCCCAAACGGGGCGTTCAAACTTGCCGATAATCCAAGGCCAAGCACACGGCGGCTATCCACAGGGTCAATCACCCCGTCATCCCAGAGCCGCGCCGAAGCATAATAAGGATGGCCCTGATGTTCATATTGTTCCTCGATGGGCTTTTTAAACGCCGCCTCGTCCTGCGCGCTCCATGTTCCGCCCTGCCGTTCGATGCCGTCCCGCTTAACCGTGGATAAAACATTCGCCGCCTGCTCGCCGCCCATGACCGACACCCGCGCATTGGGCCACATCCACAGGAAACGCGGATTAAACGCCCGCCCGCACATGCCATAATTGCCCGCGCCAAAAGAGCCGCCAATGATAATTGTGAATTTTGGCACCTGCGCGCAGGAAACCGCCGTCACTAATTTTGCGCCGTCCCGGGCAATGCCGCCGGATTCATATTTCTGGCCAACCATAAATCCTGTAACATTCTGCAAGAAAATCAAGGGGATACCCCGATGATTGCACAGCTCTACAAAATGGGCGCCTTTCAAGGCTGATTCAGAAAAGATCACGCCGTTATTGGCCACAATCCCGACAGGCATGCCGTAAATATGTGCAAAACCGCAGACGATTGTCGTGCCGTAACGTTTTTTAAATTCATCAAATTCACTGCCGTCAACGATGCGGGCGATCACCTCGCGCACATCATAGGGTGTTTTCAGGTCGGGCGGAATAATGCCGTGCAATTCGGACGGGTCATATGCCGGCTCCTGACTTTCCTTCATGGCCAGTTGGTTGGTTTTTTGACGGTTCAGGTTACCAACGATCACTCTGGCAATTTCAAGCCCGTGATTATCATCCTGCGCCAGATGATCGGCCACACCGGAAATGCGGGTATGAACATCGCCGCCGCCCAAATCTTCTGCCGACACCACTTCGCCGGTTGCCGCCTTGACCAAAGGGGGACCCGCCAGAAAAATTGTGCCCTGCTCTTTCACAATGACATTTTCATCGCTCATGGCGGGCACATAGGCGCCGCCCGCCGTGCATGACCCCATGACCACCGCAATCTGGGGAATGCCTTTGGCAGACATATTGGCCTGATTGTAAAAAATCCGGCCAAAATGATTTTTGTCGGGGAAAACGTCATCCTGACTTGGCAAATTGGCCCCGCCGCTATCGACCAGATAAATACAGGGCAGGTTATTTTGTTCGGCAATCTCTTGCGCGCGCAGATGTTTTTTAACGGTCATGGGAAAATAACTTCCGCCCTTAACCGTCGCATCATTGCAAATAATGACGCATTCCAGGCCGCTAACCCGGCCAATGCCCGTGATAACCCCTGCGGCGGCGACATCTTTGCTATACATGTCGTAAGCCGCAAGCTGGGAGAATTCCAGAAAGGCCGAGCCTTTATCCAGCAGGCGGTTAACCCGGTCACGGGGCAAAAGCTTTCCCCGATCCAGATGACGCTGGCTATATTTCGCGCCGCCGCCGCCTTCAATCATCGCCAGTTTATTTTTCAAATCGCCGACAAGTTCCGCCATGGCTTTTTGATTGGATAAATATTCTGGTGACTTGCCGTCGATAGTGGATTGAATGATCGTCATCTATTTCTCACATCCTTATGTCAATTAAATCCAGTTTATAGCAACATTACACATAGATAAAATCACTAATATTTATCCATTCCATAGATAATTTCTATCAATGGGGCTGTAAAAAATATTATTTGACCGACCTGCCGTCGAGCCATTTTGTTCTGGAGGCAAATGTCGCGGTAATCGCCTTCTGCTCTGCTTCCGTTAAATCCGGATGCCAAACCTCAAAAATCAGAACGATTCGCGCCGCCTTGCCCGGATTGTCCGCTTCATGGTCATAGCTATCGTCGAAAGCCAGTATTTCACCCTCTTTCTGCATCAGAACATGATCTTCTACCCGCAAGCTGCATCCCTGCGGCACCACCAGCGGGAAATGAACGGTCAAAACACTGTTGGCAACCCCAAAATGCGGCGGGATTTTTGTTTCGGGTTGTAAAATGGAAATGAATATTTCAGACGGGTTTCCACCAAGAATGCATAACGGGGCTTTGCTGAGGATTTTGTTCAGTTTCGGGAATTTGGCAATGATCTCCGCATTCGGTTGGCCCTGCTTATAAAGATGAATAGACCCCCAGGCCATCTTGCCTTTAATTTTATCCCATTCTTCCCCAACGAGGGGCATTTCGGGGTCTAAGTAGGGCTGACCGTCACCTTCTATATCCAGATTTTCCATGACTTCTTGCTTGATCTCGTCAAAATTTGACTCAATGGCCCGGGCCCAGCCAAGCTTTTCCCTTTTAAAATAGGGCGCGGCCTGCAAATCTGGAATATAAAATAAAAAAGGCTTCTGCGTCTCCTGGGCATAGTCAAAATTCCTCACATCAATTTGGGGCCAAACGGCATCAGATATTCTTTTTAGATCCCCTCCCTGATCCATTTTTCGAATGGTCTCCAAATGAAGGTCGGTGAGTATTTCATGCATCACTTGCCGCGCATTCCTTGACCGGTGACTTATTATTTCACCCATTTGCGGGTTCAGATGGGCCTGAAGAATATTTTCGTCAATATCTTCTGCCAGAGAAAATATCTCGGCGGCTTTGTTCTTAGCCTCTTTCAAGAAATACAAATGGCCAATATAAAGCAATATAACCGCATTTTCAGGATAGAGCGCGTAACAGGCAAGATATGTTTCAAGAGCCTGATCAAGCTTGTTTTGTTTCTCCCGGACATACCCAAGTTTCGTCATAAAAATCGCATTTTCAGGGTAAGATTCACTCAAGACCGAAAAATGTTTCTCCGCTTCTGAAAAATTCTCCCGGGCCATTTCATATTGAGACAACGCGTCAAGGGCATGGTCATGACGGGGGTTCTCTTTTAAAATTTCATGGCAAACCTGCATTGTTTTTTCCATATCACCCTGCGTCAAAAAATTCTGCGCCTTTTGTTCAAGTTCCACAAGCGTTGTCATTTATAAAGCCTTTATCCTGATAATAATTTTATGTGTTTGATATGATATTATTTAAAAATCTATTTTAATATTGAAAACAAGATTTATTCTTTGTTTCGAAGACGAATTAACCAGTACTTCATGCAGAAGGTAACTTGGGAACAACAGCAATAATCCATCCACAGGTTCCACCGTAAAGGACTGACCAAAAGGCAGGCCTTTGACGATTTGCTGATTTAAATAGGGGGTGCTGTAAAACCCTATTTTTCCAGTATCCCGCCCCTGCACATAATAGACGCCGGACCAATGCCATTTGGAATGCGTGTGAATGATGTTGCTGCTGCCCGGATCATTCACATTGGTCCAAAGTTCAAAATCAAATTTATCATGGGGCATATCTTCCAAAGGCGCGCAAGGAGCCCCAATGCCGATATAATGTTTGTGAACAAGTTTGAGCTTATGAATGACAAAATCACGAATATAGTGCCAATCCTGATATTCCCGATATCCCCGCCAACACCCGGGGTTGGAAAATTTATCTGTTTCTGGCACGTCTGCTTTATGATCCGCGATCTCTTTGAGAAGCCGCTCATTTATACGTTCAAATTCTGGCAACATACTCCACCAGAAATCTGTGTGAAGTATGCCGCCCCGGCCCATATTGGGGACGGTATTAAAGTTAAATTTTTGAATATTTTTTTTCATTCAGTGACTATTCCACATATGCCAGAATTTAAAAAGCAGAATTTAAAAAGCAGATTCATACCGCCTTAGATCATCCATATTATCGGCAACCTTGTCAAAAGCGGATAGCACGTCGTTAATATCACTCTCAGACAAAGAAGGCTGCATATATTCATGGGTGATGATGGTGGCATGGGCCTGTTCGCTTTCGGGGCAGATGCCCGCGCTATAATTCACCTCGCCTTTATAATGGGGGCATTTAAAAGGGCAGCCAAGCTCACCATAAGCGATCTGTTTTTGAAACATGGGATACAGATAAACAGGTTTCACATAGCCGCCGCCAATGAGCGGGCCATGGCCTTTACGCATTTTGGTTTCCGGCAATTCCGCATGCAGGGCCTTGATCAATAAACTGCGGGATATTCCGGCCGCCGCCGCATCAAAATTAAAAACCCCCGCATAATAAGAATGTTCCACATAACCCGCAGCAGGTGAAATACTCAGGCCGGCAACCTCAGGCAGATTCCGGTTAAAATAATCCATATTTTTCCGGCGGCGGTTCACAAGATCCGGTGCTTTGGAGAGCTGAATGCGCGCAATGCCGGATTCAATTTCGCCAAGGCGGAAATTAAAACCGACCATATTGACCAGGCTGTCAACCTCGCGGCCATTCACAACGGCTTCGGCATGATTGCGGATCAAGGCCAGACGATCCGCCAGATTATCGTCATTGGTGACGATGATGCCGCCCTCGCCTGAATGAATATGTTTATGATAATTAAGGGAAAATACCCCCATATGACCAAGGGTCCCCACAGGGCGCCCTTTATAGGTTGCGCATGGCGCCTGCGCGCAATCCTCGATCACCGTGATATTATGCGCCGAGGCGATTTCCATAATTTCATCCATATCCGCCGGATGACCAAACAGATGCACCACGATAATCACCTTTGTTCGTTCCGTGATTTTCGCGCGGATGCTCGCAGGACTCAGGCAAAAATTCTTTGGGTCAATATCGGCAAATACCGGCACAGCGTTAAAGGCCACCGCCGCCGTCACCGAGGCGGCCATGGTATAGGGCGAGACGATCACCTCGTCACCGGGCCCCGCGCCCGCGGCCCCTACCGCCGCATAGAGGCCGCTGGTGCAGCTGTTCACTGAAATACCATGCTTTGCCTGATAACTTGCCGCCCATTCATTTTCGAACGCCCGAACTTCGTCCCCGCCGTAAAAATCATCATGCCACACACCCAGAAAGCGGGATAAGACGCCGCTATCCATGATTTCCATAACTTTTTTCTTTTCCGCATCGCCAATGAAGTTATGGGCGGGAAATTCTTCGCTTCTGACGGGGGTTCCGCCCAATAAAGCCAGTTTTGTCATATTCTTAACGATCGCCTCTGTGAAATTTCTTATGGCTAAGTTTATCATTATTCACCAGATGTTTACAGATAATATTAATGGCGTATAATCCCGCCATAAACCCATGAACAAACTCATGAACAAGCGGAGCCCGAAACGGTGAATAAAAGCTTTCAGATCGGCGGCACTATTATTGGAGCGGGGCAGCCCCCCTATATCATTGCGGAAATGTCCGGCAATCATAATAATGATTTAAGCCGCGCCCTGCGGATCATTGATGCGGCCAAAGACGCCGGCGTACAGGCGGTAAAAATCCAGACCTATACGGCGGACACCATCACCATTGATCATGACGGCGACGAGTTCCTGATCAAGGAAGGGCTTTGGGCCGGGCGCAATCTGTATGAGCTATATGAAGAAGCCCACACGCCATGGGATTGGCATAAGGCCATGTTCGACCATGCGGCAAAACAAAATATCACCCTGTTCAGCTCGCCTTTTGATAAGACAGCCGTTGATTTTCTGGAAGATTTAAACGCGCCGGCCTATAAAATAGCCTCTTTTGAGCTTATTGACCTGCCGCTCATTCGCTATGCGGCGACCACAAAAAAGCCGATCATCATGTCCACGGGCCTTGCCACCAAAGATGAAATATCTGAAGCCATCGAAGCGGTTCGGGAAAGCGGCAATCAGAATCTTGTGGTGCTTCATTGCGTCAGTGGCTATCCAAGCGATCCGTCAGAAGCCGGCCTCATGACCATGCGGGATATTGCCGAGGGATTTGATGTCCTCAGCGGCTTGTCCGACCATAGTCACGGCATTGCCGTTCCGGTTGCCGCCGTGGCCCTTGGCGCAGCCGTCATTGAAAAGCATATCACGCTGAGCCGCGCGGACGGCGGCGTGGACAGTGCCTTTTCCCTTGAGCCACAGGAATTTTCCGACCTTGTTTCCGCCAGCAGAATCGCCCATTCGGCCCTTGGGCAGGTTAATTATGGCCTGAAAGACAGTGAAGTTGAAAATCAGCAATTCCGCCGCAGTCTTTATGTGGTTGCGGATATTGCCAAAGGCGCGAAATTAACCGAAAAAAATATCCGCTCCATCCGGCCCGGCCTTGGCCTTAAACCAAAATATTTCGAAGATGTGATGGGCAAAACTGCCGTTAAAAACATCTCCAGAGGCAGCCCGTTATCATGGGATATGCTGGAATAGAAGGGATATTTCTTTGAATTCAGAACAGGATGCCGCTGATATATCTGACCGGACAAGGCTGTTCATTCGCCTTGATGCGGATCATCATACCGGGCTTGGCCATGCGGCGCGGGTTTCTGAAATTCTGCGCCATATCACAGGTCCGCTGGATATTCATATTTGTGGTTCCGGGGCGCAATTGAGTTTGTTTTTTTCAGACAATATCACATTTCATATTCTGGCGAAAAATGCCTCGGAAGAACAGAAATGCGCAATTCTTCTGGATTTAGCCAAAAAACATAAAGCTGACCTGCTGTTGATTGATCAACCGGGCCAGACGGCGCAAAGCTGGGAGGCTTATCACAATAGCGCCTTTCCCGTGATTGCCATTGATGATTACGGCGGCGCAGTTCAGGCAGACCTGGTTTTCAATGGGACAATCCTCGAAGATTATCATCATTATCCGTTAATATCTGGAAATAACGGGCTGTATTGCGGCGGGGAGTATGCCTTGCTTAATCCGGTATTTGGCGCGGTAAACTGGGCTGAACCCGCAAGCAAGAGCCTGCTGATCGTCATTGGCGGCGGCGACCGGGCAGCCGCATGGGCCATGGCCTTAACCGGCGATCAAAGCCCGTTTTTATCGCCGTTATATCCCAAAATCACCATGGTCGTGGGCGGCGCATTCCCTGAAACAGGGGCCTTGAACCTTGCCTGCGAAAGGCTCGGCATTACCTTGCAGCAAAATATCCCCCAAAGCCAGTTGGCGCATTTGCTTGGGCAACATTCCTGCACCTTGATCACGGGCGGCATGATCGTTTATGAGGCTCTGGCCAGTGGTTGCCCGGCGATTATATTCCCCCAGGAAGAAAATTTAATGCGCGAAGCCGATTGGTTTTCCGACCATAAAATGGCCCTTAACCTTGGTTATGACGGCGGTATGGATATGAATTTGGTTGGCAAAATGATCGCCCTGTCTTATCATAATCCCACCTGTATCAAGCAGAATATTATAGATGGCAAAGGCGTCATTCGGGCGGCCGGAATAATAGATGACTTTTGCGCAATCAAAATCAAGGATCCTAAAACCATATGATAATATGCGCTCACCAGCCGGTTTATCTGCCGAGCATTCATCTGCTCAATAAAATCTCGCTGACCGACGGCATTATCCTGCTTAACCATTGCCAATTTGTCAAACGGAGCTGGCATATCCGAAATCAGGTGAGATCCGGTGCCGATAAAATATTTCTAACCGTGCCCGTTCAAAACAGTCATAAATATGGTCAGCGCTTAGAGGATACCCTGATATTCGATGACCGCTGGAAGCCAAAACATCTGAAAACCCTGCAGGTGAATTATAGCAAGCGGCCTTATTTTAATGATTATTATCCGGAAATTGAGCGTTTGATCAATCTGCCGAACAAAAATCTCATCACCTTGAATAACATGTTGTTACGTCAGATTATGTCCTGGCTTGACTTGTCGCCCAAGATTTTTAACAGCGAAGACTATAATATCCAAACACAAAAATCCGCCATGCTGATTGACTTATGCAAGGCGGCCCGCGCCGATCAATATGTCTCCAACGAAGGCTCGCGAACCTATATTGATGAGGCGGCTTTCAAGGAAAATGATATTCAGCATTTCTGGCAAATATTCAGCCATCCCATCTATGATCAGGGCCGGGACTTCATCCCCAACCTCAGCGTCATTGACCTGCTCTTCAATATGGGCCCCGCCAGCGGTGATCTGGTGAAAAATGCCGGACGTCTGGTGGCCAGTTGATAAAGGGATTTTTGGATTACGCTCAAGTTTTTTTGGATTACGCTCAGGCGCCGCTAGGGGCTGCGCTCCCGCTTGGTCGCTAAGTCGCTGCGCTCCTGTTTTTTTGGATTACGCTCAAGCGCCGCTAAAGGCTGCGCTCCCGCTTGGTCGCTAAGTCGCTGCGCTCCTGTTTTTTTGGATTACGCTCAGGCGCCGCTAGGGGCTGCGCTCCCGCTTGGTCGCTAAGTCGCTGCGCTCCTGTTTTTGCCTTTTCTTCAGCCTTGTGTCATGGGCGGCGAATAGATATAATCTATTCATTCCCCCTTATTAACAGGTGCTGTCTATGCTTGAATTTTATCAGTTGAAATATTTTCTGGCCGTTGTGGAAACGGGCAGTTTTACCAAGGCGGCCGCGCGGGTTTATGTGACCCAGCCGACGTTATCTGCCGGCATCAAAAAGCTTGAGACGACCCTTGGTACCCGGCTATTTGATCGATCGGCAAAGCGGGTTTTCCTGACCGAGAATGGCACAAGATTTGTCGAGAGGGCCAAAGCGGTCTTGCATCAGCTCAATCTTGCCGAAGCCGCCATGAAGACGGAAGATACCCCGAAATTACTCAGGCTCGGCATATTGATGACCATCCCGTCCCAGACTATTCGCCAGATTTTGCAGCCTTTTCAGCGTCAGGAAGCCGGATTGATCACGGAATTATTCGAAGGCACCGAACAGGAAATCCAGAACCGCATGGATGAGGGGCGCATTGATCTGGCCCTGACCATCATAAGGCCCGGCAATAGAACCAGTAACAAGGGCCAAAAACCGGGCGAAAAGAACATCGCCATCCCCCTGTATCGCGAGCCTTACGCCCTGGCCATCGCCAGCCACCACCCGCTGGCCCGCAAAAAAACCATCATACCAATCGATCTTGCCAATGAGCCGGCCATTGTGCGCAGCCGCTGTGAATTGTTAAGCGAGACCAGCCGTTTTTTCACCGATCATAATGTACGACCAAGATTGGTTTATCAAACCGCGCAGGACGAACGTGCCTTGACCATGGTCGCGGCGGGCGTTGGCTTTACCACCATGCCGGCACATTACCATGCCGAAGGGATTAGCCGCCGCCCCATGGAAGGCTATGATTTCGACCGCGAGATTGGTTTTATCCACAGCAGCCATCAGCAAAGCCCTGAAAAATCCGACCTCATAAACCGCCTGATCACCATGACCCAAAACAGCATCCCCGACCTGACCTACCAAAAACCCGGGGCTTGATCCGGGGCATGTCCCGTCAGCATGGCTTTTCTTAATTCAGATGTTTCTTGAGGAATTTATCCACTTCTTTCAGAAAAACAAGCTTGCTTTTTTCAAGCTCCAGAAAATGATTTTCGCCCTCCAGCTTGATAAATTTAATATCTTTTCCGGCTTTTTTCATTTTTTTGTAAAAAATGGGCCCTTGTTTGAATGGCACCCGCACATCCAGCGTGCCGTGCATCAACAGAACGGGGGCTTTTATTTTATCAATATTATGGGCGGGAGAAATATCGGTCAAACTGTGGTTCTGATTTTTTATATATTTCATGAATGTCTCAAAACCAAGAAACTTATTTTCTTCTCTGATAAACAAACGCATATCACCAATGCCGGCAAATGAGATCGCGCATTTATACAAATCAGACTCGCGGGCAATGCCGTTCAGGGCGGAATAGCCGCCGTAACTGGCGCCCATAATACAAATTTTATCAGGGTCACTATAGCCTTTTTCAACCATCCATCTGGTGCCGTCTGTAATATCATCCTGCATGGCCCTGCCCCATTGCTGAATGCCCAAATCGCGGAATTTCCGGCCATAGCCAGATGATCCGCGATAATTCATTTGCAGCACCGCATAGCCCCGGCTGGTCAGGAACTGTACCCATTGGTCAAAACCTCTAACATCGCGCGCAATTGGCCCGCCGTGAGGCAGAATGATCGTTGGCAGATTTTTGGCCTCCCGATCCGGCGGCAATGACAGATAGGACGGGATTTCCAGACCGTCCCGGGCTTTGTATGACACCGGCACCATGTCGGACAGATCATTCAGGTCAATACCACCGAACAGCTCGGAAATCACCATCATCTGTTTGGTTTTAATATCAAAAAACATTAATTCCCCGGCAAATTTCGGGCCGGAAACCTTTATTATAAATCGGGTTTTATCTCTGTTATAGGATTCTATGGAATTATTGGTATCGGGAAATTGTTTGTCCAAAAACCGTTGAATGGATCGCAGGCGCTTATTGACATAATGGGTTTTTTGCTCATGTTCCGTATAATAATATCCGTCAATCTTGCCGGTATACCGATCGAATTTTATGCCCGTAACAGGGATATTCTCTTTTCCAAAGAGCTGCTCACCAAAAGCCTGTTTTGCCAAATCATACTTATAAAAGGCATAATGCGCGCCGCCTACGGCCGAGCCCACATAAATTATATTTTCATCTGGGGAAAAACCTTCAACATCATATTCCACATTCCCTGTGACGCTATCGAAACGGGCCATTGTTTTCCAGCCACCGCCGCCCTTGCCGCGCATCACAACTTTCATTGACGTGCCAACAATACCATAGCCAAGACGGACGTTGCCATCAATGTCGGCATACCAGTCATTAATGTTTTTTTGCCCCCGCGCGACCTTTTTTCTTTTGCCGCTATTAACATTTACCTTATATACGGATGCGGCTATGACATCATTTTTTCTTCTAAGTGCATTTTCAAGTTCCCTGACCTGAACCAGAATGTTATCAGCATCATTTGGTAAAATTGACTTTATATTCCACAGGGTTGCCTGCGCGGCACGGCCGCCGTTTCCTTTGGCCAGATTAATTATGTTTTTGCCATCTTTACCAACAGCCAGCAGCCGCCATTCACGATATGCCGCGCCGCGATGAGTCCTGTTATAATAAACCGATACCGCCAGCCTGTCATCATTAAGCCACATATAGTTGCCGACGGTTGCTTCGGCAGGATTAAAAACACTGGTTGTTTTTTTAATGTCTGGATCAATGCTTTCTATGACCAGATATTTACGCCCATTGACCGGGCGCAAGGAAGCAATATAATTGCCGTCAGGTGACATTTCCACATTTGTAAAGCTTGCTATTTTAGCCAGAACCTCGGCGGGAATTTCCTTTGCCGACAAATTTGTTGCAGAAAATACAATGATCATTGCCAGTCCCGCCATAATGATGGCAGGTATTTTTTTGATATTACACATAATATCCCCTCTTTTATTTTTTGATCAATTGCCCCTACGCAATTGATATAATATTTGTGCCAGGTCAGAAATATCACTTCTTCCTCCCGCCAATTGTATAATTGCGGATTCATTTAAATATGTCCATAATTATTTAATCTTGCATATACCCTGCCTATGCTTTATCAGCTTGCGGTGGTTAAAAGGCCTGCGTTCTATTGGGAAACGGGTTTATACGATAAATTATTTTCAAAAAAATCTCAGGGTAAATAAAAATGAGTGAACCAGTGAAACCTGCGGCACGTCATTATATGTCAAAATGGCGGGAAGAATTTGGTCTGACGTCTTTTGGCCGTTTCAGGATCGAGAGCTTTTCGGGCCTGACCGTGGCTTTGGCGCTTGTGCCGGAGGCGGTGGCTTTTGCCTTTGTGGCTCAGGTTAATCCGCTTGTCGGGCTTTATGCGGCCTTCATTGTTGGTCTGATCACCGCGTTATTTGGCGGGCGGCCCGGCATGATATCCGGCGCGACCGGCGCCTTGGCGGTGGTGATGGTCAGCCTTGTGGTTAATCACGGCGTTGAATATCTGTTTGGCACGGTTGTTCTGATGGGCATCATTCAAATCATTGCCGGCATTACCCATCTGGGCAAGTTTATTCGTATGGTGCCCCATCCTGTCATGCTCGGCTTTGTCAATGGTCTGGCCATCGTGATTTTTCTGGCCCAGCTGGGACAATTCAAGGACAGCAGCGGCGCGTGGCTTTCCGGTTTGTCTCTGTATCTGATGCTGGGGCTGGTCATTTTAACCATGGCGGTGATCTATATAATGCCAAAAATCACCAAGGCGGTTCCCGGCCCTCTGGCAGCAATCCTTGTGGTGACATTTTTGGTGATCGGCCTGAATCTGGATAGCCCGCGTGTGGGAGATCTGGCCTCGATCGCCGGTGGTCTGCCGCAGTTTCATATACCGGACATGCCTTTCACATGGGAAAGCCTGATGATCATATTGCCCTATGCCATCATCCTGTCCGCTATTGGATTAATCGAGTCTTTATTGACCTTGAATCTGGTCAGCGAAATGACCGATACCCACGGCGGGGCAAGCCGTGAATGTGCGGCGCAGGGCGCGGCCAATCTGGTCACGGGCTTCTTTGGCGGCATGGGCGGCTGCGCCATGATTGGCCAGAGCATGATCAATGTCAAATCGGGCGGGCGGACAAGGCTCAGCGGGATTGTTGCTGCCTTAAGTCTGCTGGCCTTTATCCTCTTTGCATCCGACCTGATTGAACAAATACCCCTGGCTGCCCTGATCGGGGTGATGTTCATGGTGGTGATTGGCACCTTCGCCTGGAACAGCTTTAAACTTATGGGTAAAATTCCGCGCCATGATATTTTCGTTATCCTTTTTGTGACCGGCATTACGGTGGCCTATGACTTGGCGGTGGCCGTGGTGGCCGGTGTGATCATCTCGGCTCTGGTTTTCGCGTGGGAAACCGCAAGACGAACCCATGCCACCAAAAGCATTGATGAGAATGGCTCTAAAATATACAAGCTTTCCGGGCCGCTGTTCTTTGGTTCCGTGGCGAGCTTTTCCGAATTATTTGATCCAAAGAATGACCCCGATGACGTGATTGTTGATTTTATTGATTCTCGCGTGTTGGATCATTCCGGCCTGCAGGCTATTGATGCGTTGGCGGCAAAATATGAGGCGGCGGGCAAAAAACTCCACCTGCGCCATCTTAGCGCCGATTGCCGCCGCCTGTTAAACAAGGCCCGCAAGATTGTCGAAGTCTCTGTTCTGACAGATCCGGCCTACGGCGTGGCGGTGGATTATGACGACAATTATGTGATTATGAATACCGCCCAAAAGGCCGCGTCCGAAGAAAAATAAAACCTGCTACATTCGTCATTCCCACGCAAGGGGAAATCTACTAAGATACCGGAAGTTGAATGGTTAAGAGACAGGACGAATGACACAGCTTGAAAATCTTAAAGACGATATTCTGAACGGCCAGAGGCGGGCCCTGGCCAAGGCGATCACTTTGGTTGAGAGCAGCCGCGCGGATCATCAGGCCGATGCGCAAGAGCTTTTGGCCCTGCTGTTGCCCCATACGGGGAAATCGATCCGCCTTGGCTTTACCGGAACGCCGGGGGTTGGAAAATCCACTTTCATCGAGGCTTTTGGCCTGCAATTAACGGCCTTGGGGCATCGGGTGGCGGTCTTGGCCATTGATCCGTCTTCCACCCGCACAGGTGGCTCCATATTGGGCGACAAGACCCGAATGGAGCTATTGTCCAAAGACAAGAATGCCTTCATCCGGCCAACGCCTTCTGGCGGGACGCTTGGCGGGGTGGCGCGGCGCACGCGGGAGGCGATGCTGCTTTGCGAGGCGGCGGGTTATGATGTGCTGTTGATTGAGACTGTGGGCGTCGGCCAATCCGAGATTGCCGTGGCAGATATGGTTGATATGTTCCTGCTGATGTTATCACCGGGCGGCGGCGATGACCTGCAGGGGATCAAGCGCGGCATTATGGAGCTTGCCGATCTGGTGATCATTAACAAGGCGGACGGGGATTTTAAAAAGGCCGCAAAGCGCGCCGCAGGGGATTATAAATCGGCTCTTCATCTGATGCGGCCCAAACATGCCGGCTGGACAGCAGATGTGCTCCTGGCTTCGGCGCTTAAAATGCGGGGCCTCACGGAAATCTGGGAGAAAATACAAGATTTTGAAAAAGCCATGAAGGACAGCGGTCAATTAGAAGACATGCGGGCGCAACAGGCAAAAGCCTGGATGTGGTCCGAAATTCATGATCAATTGGCCGACGCCTTTAAGGCCAGCCATTCATCAAAAGTCAAGGCTATGGAACAACAGGTATTGGCCGGAAAAATCCCGCCCACAGCAGCGGCGCGCCGCCTCTTGAAAGACTTTCTCAATTAAATCCCGCAAGTGATCCATTCCCCGCCCAATAACACCCGGTTGAGGAGATTGCGGACTATAACAGTTCCGGCACGCTCTTGCGCCGCTACGGCAATAACGCCGACCTCACCGGCAACCCGTTCCGATACAGGATTATGGTGCAGATTATGGTGCAGATTATGGATTATGGTGACAGTTTGATTATGGTAACAGTTTACTTTTATCGTCTTATTTGATACGATTTCTGCTATGGCTACAATCAATCGTCTCTGACACCATTGGCACGCAGGGTAACCCCGAAACAACGCGGCGGCGACAGAAAATCAAAGGCATACCGTGAGAAAACAAAAAAAGATAAAATCAAATGACTCTGACCCCATTGATTTTGCCTTACCCCATTGATTTTGCCATCGATTCAATTTACTCTGACCCCATCGATTCATGAAATTTTAATCTGAGACATTACTGAATATAATCGCAGGTGGCTTTAATTTAAGAATAGATTACTGACTAGCATGTTTAGCAATCCAGTCCCGTGCCATGCCTTGTGCTTGTAAGATTTTCTCTGTTGTCATTAAACCAGCTATTGCTTTTCTGAGCTCAATAGCCTGTCTATATCCATTAGCCGCAGAAACATTTGTCCACATATGAGCAATCATATAGTCCTGCGCAACGCCTTGGCCATTAGCGTACATAACCCCAAGATTATATTGAGCCTGTGCTAACCCCTGTTCCGCTGCCTTCTGGTACCAATATACCGCCTGTTTATCGTCTTGAGCAACACCTTGGCCATCCCCATACATGACACCAAGATTATATTGAGCCTGTGCTAACCCCTGTTCCGCTGCCTTCTGGTACCAATATACCGCCTGTTTATCGTCTTGAGCAACACCTTGGCCATCCCCATACATGACACCAAGATTATATTGGGCGTCTGCGTATCCCTGTTCTGCCGCCTTTTTATACCAATATACCGCCTGTTTATAGTCCTGCACAACGCCTTGGCCATTCGCGTACATGAGACCAAGATTATTTTGAGCCCT
>JALSHF010000164.1 GCA_026982375.1 Emcibacter sp.
CTTTAAATAAAGGGCTATTTTATTCCATAAAGTTACGCTACTCTTCCCCCCTGCGATCATGGTGACATGGCCGCCTTTTACGCTGGTATGGGTGAAATGGGGCAATTTTTTTTGCAGTGCCATCGCAGATGCAACAGGAACAATACGATCGGCTTTCGGGGTGATGATATGGCCGGGCAGGATAATTTTTCCGGGGTCGACCACATGATCGCCGACCTGCCAGCTGTTATTTTGAGGCTGGTTTTTCTGATACCATTTGAACAAGCAATCATGGGCGAGCCGCATAGCAAGAGGAGCACCGTCATTTGCCCAATCCTCAATGGCAATAAAATACCGCATATCTTCTGCTTTTTGCCCAGAAAATTTCCGAAATTTCCGAAATTTCCGATCTGACAATGTGGGATCCAGACTGAAGAAAAACAGTTGCAGAATATCCATGGGGATGGCCCGTGCGTTTTGGCCGGAAACTATCGTCTTAAGGAAATAATCTAATAAATTTGACATATGCGCGGGCTGACCCGCATGAAAATCCCATGGCGTGGCAATAAGGGTCAGGCTTTTGATGATATTTTCAGATTGTAATATCTGGGCCGCTGCGAGGGATAGATTGCCGCCCATACAATAGCCAATCAGGTGAATTTTCCTGACAGGATGGCACTGCCGTATCTTGTGGATTGCGGGGATCAGGCGCTGCAGGATATAATCTTCCAGCCCAAATGTCTTTTCCTCTGCCCCGGGGTTGGCCCAATCTATGAGATAGGGGTGAATATTCCGGGCGGCCAATCTGCGCATGAAACTGTGATCTTCTGCGAGGTCGAGGATATAGGCCGGATTGACCAGTGACGGAACGACAAGGGCGATGGGGGCATCTTTTTTTACGGCTGGGCCATAGTCTCTGATTTCGGTGGTGCCAATTTTGTCAAATAACGCAGCGGGCGTGACCTGCCTTTGGAAGGGGTGCTGTTGATAACGGGTGATGCCTGCCAGCATATTGGCAAGTCTTGCCTGTGCCTTTTGCATGATGATGAGCTGTAATTCCTGCCGGTCATATGCGGTCATGTCTCTTCGCAGGCCATCGGCGGCCCGTTTCAGATCGGGATGTATCTGCAAGCCGCCCAGATGAAACAAAGGAAAGGCCGCCGCGGCGCCAGCCCAATTCTGCATTGCACCAGATACATGCAAGCCTAGAGGTTTAGGCCCGTTTCTGATCTGCTTAAGGTCGTCATCTGGTTTTTCATCCGTCATGCAATGACTATAAGGCGGCGCAGTTTAAAAATAAATCTAAACTTTTTTAGGGTCTGAAGTACTCTCATCGATTATGTCAAGATTTCTTTGATATGGCCTTTCAAAAGAAAAACGGCCTCCCGAATGTTCAGGTAGCCGTTTTTTTCAATCATTTCAGAATATCAGTTAGCGGCGACGTTTCCGCATGAAAGCCAGCCCCAACAAGCCTAAGCCTAACAGGGCCAATGGGGCGGGTTCAGGAATGTCACCGCCATTATTATCGGCTAATCCGGCAACACCAATAGTAAAACCATGCCAACCTTCACTGGTGTTGGTAAAGCTGATAGAATCAAACGATCCAATCAGGCTGATCACGCCATGGAATTCACCGTTGCCCGTAAAGCCGGTACCTGTACCATTCAGAGTAGCGGTTCCGCTTCCCCAAAACCCGGATCCAAAACTGTCAATGATAATGGGTACGCCAAAATCCACCACATTACCATTCCAGCTGTTCATGGCGATATATGGATTTACAATGGTCTCGGAAAAACTGATGGTCACAAGTCCCCCAGCGCTAAGGGCAATTTGTTCAGCGGCGGGCGGTGCATTATTAACCGTGCCATTGGTATAGGCCGAACCAGTCCAATAATTAGTTCCCGCGCCTGTTTGTACAAAGGCATGGGGTGCCGTATTCGTATAAGTTACCGCGACTGTGGTCGTCCCTACCACAAGCTCACCAATCGCTG
>JALSHF010000165.1 GCA_026982375.1 Emcibacter sp.
TTGATCTTGATATGACAGATATTCATAAATCATTCATCTATATGCCGCTTGAACATAGCGAAAATATGAATGATCAGGAGTTATCCGTCAGCCTGTTCAAGCAGCGCACAAAGCTTGATGAGCAGATCGACTATGCGGTTCGCCACCTTGCCATCATCAGTAAATTTGGGCGTTTCCCCCACCGAAACGAAGCCCTCGGGAGAGTATCAACACCGCAAGAAGAAGAATTTCTCGCCTCCGGTGTGGATAATTTCGGGGCCAAAGAAGGGGCTTGAATTTTATGAATAACTTTACCAAACTAATGATGTTGCTTTCCGCGCTGGTTCTGGTCATCGGCGGCGGCTTTTCATTTTATTTGACCTATCAGGGCAACCAGCCCGTCGCCGCGATAAATATAAATGAGACGGGCATCGCCATTGATGGCTTCGATAGCGTGTCCTATCATACCATAGGCGCGGCGCAAAAAGGCGCGCATAACTTTCAGGTCACATGGAATGGGGCCATCTGGTATTTCAGCAGCCTTGAAAACCGGCAGGCCTTCTCTGAAGCACCAGAGGAATATGCCCCGCAGTACGGGGGCTATGATCCTTTTGGGATGGCCATGAACGGCACAGTGCAGGCGGCAACGCCGGAGCTTTGGCTCATTGCGGGCGGAAAGTTATTTCTGTTCCATTCCGGCGCGACCCGTAAAGCCTGGCAAGAAAACCTGGCGGAAAACCAGAAAAATGCGGATATCCAATGGGCTAAAATAAAACAGCAGATTCACTATAAAGCCGAAATGCCCTAATTACATATATAGGAGCCGGTTTCTTTTTTTGCCAGATACATTTTGCCATCGGCTATTTTTATCAGTTCCTGACTGTCCACATGTTTATGCGGGGAGGCTTCGGAGATGCCGATGCTAAGGCTATATTCGGGATATACTTCATTGAAGGCCTTGATTAATCTCTGGCATATTATTTCGGCATCCTCATTGGCGCAGTCCGGTAAAATCAGACAGAATTCATCCCCGCCATAACGGCATGGAATATCAACTTCCCTGACAATTTTTTTCAAAATTTTGCCAATATATTTCAAGACATCGTCGCCTTCAATATGACCGAATTTATCATTTATGGCCTTGAAATTATCGATGTCGAAATAGACAAAAGACAACACTGTCTGCCGCCTGTGAGATACACTGAGCTCTCTTCTGAGAAGCTCTTGCATGGCTCTTTGGTTATAAATCCCTGTCAGGGGGTCTGTTTTTGCCTGTTCTTCCAGTTGTTTTGTTCTTTGGGCAACTTTTGCCTCAAGCCCTTCGGCATAGGCTTCGGTTTTTCTTTTCGCACTTTCGACTTCCCTCACCAGGCTGTCGATATAGGCATCAAACACCAGCCTTGTATCAAAATAAATCAATTTATCAAGCGCATCCAACGTGGTTTCCAATACACCCTCGGCCTTGATGGTGCGCTTTAAAACCGTATTGACAATATTTTTCAATGTCCTGATCGCAGAAAGATATAACCTTGGATCCACACCAATCCGTTTATGGATCATACCAATACGCAACCGGTTATTCACATATTCCCTGTCATAATGGCCAGAGAAAAGATCAATGACATATCTTCGCTGTGCGCTGCGCAAACGCAGCAACGTATCCGCATCCCCAATCACCAGAGATATCTCTTCAATTTCTGTTTGTTTTTCGTAGAATTCTTCAACAATAATATCGATATTATCGTCAATGACCTTCTGATGACTGGATAATATCTGGAGTTCTTCTTTGGTGAGGGCCAGCACATCCATACGGCTTGCGATGTCCACATCACTGATTTTCATTTGTTCCAGCAGAGTTTGATCCGTACGCATCATGGTAAATAACTTTCTTTACGGCTTTTAAAAAATATATTTAATGGGACAAAAAATTAACCTGTCACGAAGTCTTTCTGGAATTTGCGATAACATTTCTTA
>JALSHF010000166.1 GCA_026982375.1 Emcibacter sp.
GGCCATCAGGCCATCGGACAGATTTACGGCGGAAAAGTGATCCGCGCGCCTTATCTTATGCATGGCAAGGTCAGTGACATCCACCATGAAAACGGGGCCGTTTTCAAGGCTTTAAACAGCCCGTTTCGCGCCACACGCTATCATTCTTTAATTGTGGAAAAAGGCAGCCTGCCAAATTGTCTTGAGATAACAGCGACAACGGATGACGGCTTGATTATGGGGCTGTCTCATAAGTCACACCCCGTTCATGGCGTGCAATTTCATCCGGAAAGCATCGAATCTGAAAATGGCCATGCCTTGTTAAAGAATTTTGTCGATCTGGCTGGAAAATTTAATGAGAATAAGGACTCAAAAACATGAGCCCGGATTTTAAAACATTGATTAACAAGATTGCATCCGGCGAAACATTGACCCGGCAAGAGGCCCAAAGCGCCTTTAATTATATGATGAGCGGCGATGCCACAGGCGCGCAGATCGGAGCCTTTCTTATGGGGCTGCGCCTGCGCGGGGAAACCATTGACGAGATTACCGGCGCGGCGGAAGCCATGCGCGCCAAGGCCCATTTTATTGCCGCGCCGGATAATGCCGTGGATACCTGCGGCACCGGCGGTGACGGTGCCCATACCTATAATATATCAACGGCCGCCGCCATCGTGCTTGCCGCCTCGGGCGTCAGTGTCGCCAAACACGGCAATCGGGCCATATCGTCCAAATCCGGCTCAGCAGATGTTTTGGAAACACTGGGCATTAATATTGATGCCCCGATGGAAATTGTTGAACGCAACCTTGCCGAAATTGGCATTGGTTTTATGATGGCCACCCGTCACCACAGCGCCATGCGTCATGTGGGGCCATCACGCACATCGCTCGGCACAAGGACTATTTTTAATTTGCTTGGCCCCCTGTCCAATCCGGCCGGGGCAAAATATCAGGTGATCGGCGTATTCGATAAAAAATGGACCGCCCCGCTTGCCGAAGTATTGGGCAAGCTTGGGTCAGAATGGGTCTGGGTTGTCCATGGGGCCGATGGCCTTGATGAATTAAGCCTTTCCGGCCCGTCTTATATTTCTGAATATAAGAATGGAAAAGTCACATCATTCGAAATAACGCCGGAAGATGCCGGCCTTAAAACGGCCCCGTTGTCCGAAATTCGCGGCGGCGATTCATCGCATAATGCAAAGGCCCTGAAACAGGTTTTGCAAGGCCATAAAAATGCCTACCGCGATATCACCTTGCTTAATTGCGCCGCCGCCCTTCTGGTTGCCGGCAAAGCCAAAAATCTTAAAGAAGGCGCGCAGATCGCGGCAGATGCCATTGACAGCGGCGCGGGTTTGGACAAGCTCAAGCAATGGATTAAAATGTCGAATGAGTGATATTCTTGCAAAAATCGCCTTGGACAAACGCCGTCACGTGGCCGCCTGTAAAGAAAAAATACCCTTAAGCAGTTTGATGACGCAGGCAAAAGCGGCCAGCCCCGTCCGTGGTTTTTACAATAGCCTGCGGCGCGCCAAGGAAAATAATCAATTCGGACTCATCGCAGAAATAAAAAAAGCCAGCCCAAGCAAAGGCTTGATCCGCGAAGATTTTAACCCATCTGTTCTGGCAACAGCTTATGAAAAAGGCGGCGCCAGCTGTTTGTCCGTCCTGACCGATGTGCCCTATTTTCAAGGCAGCGATGATTATCTGATCGCGGCCCGCGCGGCTGTTAGCTTACCTGTATTGCGCAAGGACTTCATGATCGACCCTTACCAGGTGATCGAGGCAAGGGCCATGGGGGCCGACTGCATATTGCTGATCATGGCCATGCTTGATGATGGCTTGGCCCGGGAACTTGAACAGGTGGCCGTTGAATACGGCCTTGATGTCTTGATCGAAACCCATGACGAAACAGAAATGGAACGGGCGCTTGCCTTAAAAAGCCCACTCATTGGCATCAATAACCGAAATTTAAAAAGTTTTGAGCTTTCACTGGAGGTTACTTTTCGCCTGTCCCCAATGGTTGGCAAGGATCGGATGCTGGTCAGTGAAAGCGGTCTTTTTTCTCACGCAGACCTTAAGAATATAAAGGACCGGACGGGCATAAACAGCTTTCTTATTGGCGAGGCCCTCATGCGGCAGGAGAATGTCGCCGAAGCCACAAGAATAATGATCGGAGAATGAAATGAGTAAACTGACCCATCTGGATGACGGCGGCAAGGCAAGCATGGTCGATGTGTCCCTAAAGGCCGAGACTCACCGCCGCGCCGAGGCCAAAGGCCGGATTTTCATGGCTCCGGAAACGCTGAACCTCATTGAGGACGGCGGCGTAAAAAAGGGCGATGTCTTTTCCGTCGCCCGCCTCGCCGGCATTATGGCGGCCAAGAAAACGGCAGATTTAATACCGCTATGCCACCCCCTGCCGCTGCATAATATACAGGTCGAGCTTAGCTGTAATAAAGCAGAAAGCAGCGTCGATATATTCGCCAGCGCAAACCTTTATGGCCGCACAGGCATCGAAATGGAGGCGTTAAGCGCCGTCTCTGTCGCCGCGCTGACCATTTATGACATGTGCAAGGCCGCCGATAAAAATATGCGGATCTCTGACATTCGCCTGACCCATAAATCCGGCGGAAAATCCGGTGACTATACGGCAGAATAACCCCTTGACAAAAGAATATAAATAGAACATAAAAGAAACATATTGGGATTTTTTGTCAGGAGATTATCATATGCTTACCAAAAAGCAGCGGGATTTATTGCTTTTCATCCATGAAAGACTTCAGGAAAATGGGGTGGCTCCGTCCTTCGATGAGATGAAAGACGCGCTTAATTTAAAGTCCAAGTCCGGCATCCACCGGCTGATTGGCGCGCTTGAGGAACGTCAGTTTCTGCGCCGGTTACCCAACCGTGCGCGGGCATTGGAAATATTGCGCCTGCCCGATAACGAAGAAAACAGCACGCCAGTTCCTGTAAATATATTCACACCTGATTTTGGGGCCAAGCCAGAAGAAAACCCGGGCACGGTGGATATTCCCCTGCACGGACGCATAGCTGCCGGCACCCCGATCGAGGCGCTTGAGCAATTTGAGAATATTCCTGTGCCGGTTTCCATGATTGGCAGCGGCAGCCATTATGCCCTCGAAATTGACGGTGATTCCATGAGAGAGGCTGGTATATTGGACGGCGATACCATTGTGGTTCAAAGATGTGACGCGGCCGAGAATGGCGCCATTGTTGTGGCCTTGATTGATGAGCAGGAAGCCACCCTGAAAACACTCTATAAAAAAGGCCCCGATGTGACGCTTGAGCCTTCCAATACTGATTTTCAATCCCAGACCTATCCGGCTGACCGCGTCAGGATACAAGGGCGGCTTATTGGGTTGTTGCGGCAATATTAATTCTTTACCGCCCCCTGCTCCACGGTCTGTCGCCGCGCGATCCTGAAACGGTTTTAATGGTGATCCAGCCGCCGTCATTTTCCGGCAACCAGATGGCATGACCGCCCTTGTGATAAAAATCCCATTTATCAATCACCAGATAGGCCGACGGGCAATTGACATGGACGGGGACCAGACTGATGATCACCTGTGCATTCAGGCAATCCTCAGCCAAAGCCTGTTCATCCTTCACCAGCGCAATCAGCATGCCCTGACTTTTATGACTGGGTTGATAAAGGCAGCTTAACTTGTCACAGGACATCCAGCTTCCCTCATTGTAAGCGACATTATCAACTGGTTTCTGATCCCATTTTTCGGCCTCATCCTGTCCAAATCTCTGCGCCCATCGCGCGCGGGTCTTTCGTCCTGCGCGATGGCTCGACAGGCTGATTTCCTGCGCGGCATCCTGAACGCCGATTATGCGTCCGCCATTATCTATGAGAATATCTGGTTGAGATGTGAAAAAAGCCCCTGTGAAACCCACCAGAACCACGGGCAACCCGAATTTGTTCCAGCTTGTGCGCCAGATAGCAAACCATAATGCCCCCAGGGCCATGACCACAAGCGGCCCAAGATTCATGGTGGGAACGAGGCTAGTCGCCCCCGGGGTATGGGATATAGTTTTGGCCACAAACATAATGATTTCAAGGCCATATGACATGGGGTACAGGGCCAGCGCCCCAAGGCCAATGGGTGCCAAAATCAAATAGGCCACAATACATGGCATCACCCATGATGCCATGACCGGCATCGCAATAAGGTTGGCAATCAGGCCATATTGAACCAATTTATTAAAGTGAAACAAGGCGAATGGCGCGATAGCAACTTCTGCGATTAATGTGGTCAGCAACATGGCCCCCACATAAAAGCTGATCTTTTGCCCCCAGCTTTTCCTTTGATCCTTTACAGGCAAGGCCGCTTTTCTTGCCGCCAGCTTTTCATAGACCGCCACCAAGGCCACAACGGCGGCAAAAGACATTTGAAAACTGACCGACAAAAGCGCTTCTGGCGTCAAAATCAGAATAACCATGGCCGCAAGGGCCACAAGCCTCAATGATATGGCTTTGCGTTCCCAGAGGATGCCCAGAAATAAGATGACAACCATGATGAAGGCCCGAACAGTCGGAATGGCACCGCCGCTTAAAAACAGATAGACAATTCCCGCCCCAATGGCGATTAAGGCCGCCCATTTTTTTATGGGGAACCGCAAGGTCAGATATTCCGATCGGGATAATAAAAACCGCGAAAAGAAAAAGGCCACACCGCATAACAGCCCCATATGAAGGCCGGAAATAGCCAATAAATGGGCCAGGCCGCTATGGCGCATATCATCCACAACGGCGCGTGATATTCCCGACCGCATTCCGGTAATCAAGGCCGCCGCAAGCCCACCCGCATCCCCCGGAATGGTTGACCGGATTTTTTCAGCTATGGCCAATCTCTGGCGGGTTGATATACTATAGGCTTCTGCGCCCCTCTCAATAATTTCAGGTTTGCTGATGGCATATCCCGTAGCCCCAATCCCCTGAAACCAGATTTGGCGGGCATAGTCAAAATCGCCGGGCATGGCGGGCAACGGCGGCGCCAACAGCCCGGCTTTCAGGGTGATCTTGTCGCCAGGATAGGGAAGCACATCGAATTTCGGTACAGATAAACGAATTTTAGACGGCGTTATACCACCGGTAATCTCAGGGGATATGGTGGGGTTTTCCACCACAATCTGCAGCTTGCCACTTGTATAATGGCGCACATCCACGACTGTAGCCGTCACCATTCGCGGGGGAATATCCTTTTTCAACACCGGCGTGGCAAGTGACAGGACCCGCAAGCCCGCCGTCAGAAACCCTGCCAAAATAAGCAGCAGAATAATCAACAAAGTCCGGATCAGAAAATAGCGCCGTAACATCACAAGCAAAATAATCAAGGCCGCGCAAATGCCGCCGCCAAGGATTAACTCAGGCTCACGGGGCAGTGAAAAATATCCCCCGATACCCATCGCAAAGAAAACCGGCACCCATAACAATAATCTGTCATATTCTTCAAATAGAACTTCTTTTAACTTATCTATCGCCCATCCCCCTGAAGCCTGCCCATTATCCCTGTAATATATATTTTTAACATATTTTTTTGATATTTTAGCATAACAAGCTTCCATTTTAAGTAGAATTTTGCTAGAAACCACTTGATCGAAGGATTTTAACATCCTTCTCTGGATGAATTATTCCCATAGGCGGACCAAAATGCATATCTCATATGCTCCTGTCCGCACAAATAAAACTGCTGGAACATAAGTTTAAATGACGAAGAAGGTTATTACACGCTTTGCCCCTTCTCCTACGGGGTTTTTACATATCGGCGGCGCACGAACGGCGCTGTTTAACTGGCTGTTTGCTAAACATCATGGCGGCGAATTTCATTTGCGCATCGAAGATACCGACCGCAAACGCTTAACAGACGGTGCCGTAGAAGCCATTCATGACGGTATGAGCTGGCTTGGACTTACCCATGATGGGGACGTTGTCAGCCAGTATGACCGCCGCGAGCGCCATATTGACATAGCTCATGAGCTTTTGGCCAAAGGCGCAGCCTACCATTGTTATTGTTCGCCGGAAGAATTAAAAGCCATGCGCAAAACAGCCCGCGCGGAAGGCCGCCCCCTGGGGTATGATGGACGCTGGCGTGACCGCGATCCATCAGAGGCACCTGAGGGCATAAAACCTGTTATCCGCTTTAAGTCCCCCAATGAAGGCCAAACCACCATTGAGGATAAAGTGCAGGGTGATGTGACTGTCGCCAATAGTCAATTGGATGATATGATATTGCTGCGCGCGGATGGATCCCCGACCTATATGCTGTCGGTCGTTGTCGATGATCATGATATGGGCGTAACCCACGTCATTCGCGGCGATGACCATCTGACCAATGCGGCGCGTCAAGCCCAGCTTATTCAGGCCATTGGCTGGGATCTGCCCGTTTATGCTCATATCCCGCTCATTCACGGGCCGGATGGGGCCAAACTGTCCAAAAGGCACGGTGCCTTGGGCGTTGATGCCTACCGCGATATGGGCTATTTACCGAGCGCTGTGAAGAATTATCTGCTGCGTCTGGGCTGGGCCCACGGCGATGACGAGATGATTTCAGAAGCGCAGGCCATTGAATGGTTTGGTCTGGAGGGCATTGGCAAGTCGCCGTCCCGCTTCGATTTTACAAAACTGGAAAATCTAAACGGCTATTACATTCGCGAAATCGAAAGCAATGAAACATTAGTCGAGGCCTGCCAGCCGCTCATTGAAAAATCTCTGGGCCGGCCCCTGAAGGCAGAAGAAACAGCCCTGTTGATTGATGCCATGGATGAATTCAAGCCACGGGCGAAAAATATCAATGATCTGGCAGAGAGTATATTATTCCTGTTCGCGGCCCGGCCTTTAAGCTTTATTCCAAAAGCCGAAAAAATACTGAGTGATGAAGCCCGGGAACGATTATCATCCGTTGCGGATATTCTTGAGAAAAGCCCGTCCTGGGATGCCAAATCGCTGGAAGACAGCATCAAGACATATGCCGAAACGCAGAATCTGAAGCTGGGGGCCATAGCCCAACCCTTAAGAGCATCATTGACCGGGAGCAATGTCTCCCCCGGAATTTTTGATATATTGGTCTGGTTAGGCCGGCAAGAAAGCCTCGCCAGAATAAGAGATTGTAGCAATTGATTTAATGAATGGTCGTTAAATCTTAAAAACCCATGATGTAAGTGAAATATATCTTACATCATTCATAATAAATTAACGGGAACTGCACAGGTGAAATTTAGTCCTGATACTTCCGGAAACTGTATTTTAGAAAGGATGTAAGTATATGATAAAAAACGTATTTGATAAGACATTGTTAAGTGAAAAGGCCACCCTCACCGTAGGCGGAAAAACCCTTGAATTGCCAATATATTCCGGTTCAGTTGGCCCCAATGTTATTGATATCCGTAAGCTCTATGCTGAGACAGGTATGTTCACTTATGATCCGGGCTTTACCTCCACGGCCAGCTGCGAATCCAGCATAACCTATATTGACGGCGATAAAGGCATCCTGCTGTATCGGGGTTATCCTATAGATCAGCTTGCCGAAAAAAGCAATTTCATGGAAGTCGCTTATTTATTGCTCAATGGTGAATTGCCAAACACGACAGAAAAAGATGATTTCCTGAATACCATCACCTATCACACCATGGTTCATGATCAGATGAATTCGCTTTTTAAAGGTTTCCGCCGGGATGCGCATCCCATGGCCATTATGGTTGGCGTACTGGGTGCCATGTCGGCATTCTATCATGACAGTCTGGACATTAATGACCCTGTGCAGCGTAAAATCGCCTCACATCGCCTGATCGCCAAAATTCCGACTATTGCCTCAATGGCTTATAAATATTCCATTGGACAGCCTTTTGTTTATCCGCGCAATGATATGGGCTATGCGGAGAATTTTCTGCATATGACATTTGGCGTACCGCAATGCGAAGAATATGACGTCAACCCCATCCTTTCCAGTGCCATGGATAAAATTTTTATTCTGCATGCTGATCATGAACAGAATGCCTCCACTTCAACGGTTCGTCTGGCGGGGTCATCCGGGGCTAATCCGTTTGCCTGTATTGCGGCGGGGATTGCCTCTCTTTGGGGGCCGGCGCACGGCGGCGCGAATGAAGCCTGCCTTAATATGCTAGAGGAAATAGGCACGGTTGCCCGCATTCCGGAATATATTGCAAAAGCCAAAGACAAGAATGACCCCTTCCGCCTGATGGGATTTGGCCACCGCGTATATAAGAATTTTGATCCGCGCGCCCAAGTCCTTGCCAAAGCGGCAAAAGAGGTGTTAGGCGAGCTTGGGGTCAATGACCCTATGCTGGATGTTGCCCGTGAGCTGGAGCGGATTGCGCTGGAAGATGATTATTTCAAAGAAAAGAAACTCTATCCAAATGTGGATTTCTATTCGGGCATTATTCTGAAAGCCATGGGTTTCCCCACGGGAATGTTCACGGTATTATTTGCCTTGGCCAGAACAACAGGCTGGGTGGCCCAATGGTCTGAAATGGTTGAAGACCCCACACAGAAAATTGGTCGCCCCCGCCAGCTTTTCACCGGCGACACCCAGCGGGATTTTGTTAATATTAAAAACAGGTAACGCTGACTTCAAACCCTGAAAAAGCCCGAAGGACAATCATTCTTCGGGCTTTTTTAATTTTTAAAGGGCTTTTACCTCTCGATAAATTCAATCATATATCCGTCAGGATCACGGGCGAAAGCCAGAATGGTTGTACCATGTTTCATGGGGCCTGGTTTCCGGGGCACATCAACACCGTTCTTCTCTAATATTTCGCATAACCCGTAAATATCACTCACCCCGATGGCAATATGGCCGAAAGCTTCCCCCATTGCATATGGCTCAATTCTATCCCAATTATGGGTGAGCTCAATAACAGTGTCTTCGCTCTCATCGCCATAACCCAAAAAAGCCAGCGTGAACCGGCCCTCTGGATAATCATGTTTTCTGAGTAATTTCATGCCGAGATGATTGCTATAGAAATCAAGGGACTTTTCCAAATCCAGAACCCTGATCATAGTATGAAGAATGCGGTTGCCGCCCTTCATATCCTTACGCCCCTTTATCAGCAATCATGGCCGTGAAGGTCGCCTCGGCAACCGGCGTGCCATTCACAATAGCCACGCCTTTAAAACGCCATACCGGGCCGCGGCTACGCTCCTTATTTATATGAAGCTCCAACCGGTCTCCCGGGACAACCGGTTTTCTGAATTTTGCCCCGTCAATGGACATAAAATATGCCAATTTCTCTTGGGCCTGATCTTGGGCCTGATCCGCCATGCTCAACATGACGAGCGTGGCCGCGGCTTGCGCCATTGCCTCTACGATTAACACCCCTGGCATGACGGGCTTGCCGGGGAAATGGCCTTGAAAGAAAGGCTCATTCATGGTGACGCATTTAATGCCAACCGCAGATATGCCGCTGTTGATTTGCGTCAACTGGTCAATTAAAAGCATGGGATATCTATGCGGGATCAATTCCATGATCTGCTCGACACCTATATTTCCCAGCTTCTTATTGTTTTCTTCGGACATATCTACAAACATTCGTAATTACAGGCATAATGATGGATTATTCAAAACTATTGAGCCGGCGCGTTCACAGCGGGAAGTTCAACCTTAATATTTGGCAATACCAGATCAAGTGCTTCGATAACTTTTGTCGTCACATCAAGGCCAGATGTTTTTTCAATAACCAAACTGACGTCCATAATCATGGTTGCGTTATGGTCTTTTAGAATTTTCTGCAGAATAGGTTTCAATGCCCGCTGCAATTCATTCTGTGCGTTGCCAAGCGCCGTTTCCAGCTGCTTGTTCTTAATCTGGACTTCACGTTGAACGGTAAGAACCTTATTTTGAAAATCATTGACTTTCGCATCATAAGCATCTTTCGGAAGAATTGCGCGCTGGGCTTTAAGGGTCGTCTCTTCTTCTTTTAACGTTTTTTCCTGCTCCGCGATTTCCGTTTGAAATTTAGTGCGAATGGCATCCAGCTGGTTCTGGATGTCTTTACCCGCTGCGGAATTGAACCGCACCATCCGGCTATCAATAACCGCGATTACAGCAGGCGGCAGGGATTGCGCCACAGAGGCTGTGACCAAAGGTGAAATGGTTGAGACTGTAGCCGCGATTGCCGCCATTAATGTCATTTTGATTATCTTGTTCATATTAAAATCTTGTTCCGATGTTAAATTGGAAAAATTCCGTTTTGTCAAATGGGTCTGACAAAATAGCTCTGGCAAAATCAACCCTGAACGGACCAAATGGTGACATCCAGGTAAAACCAATTCCTGCCGATACTCTTGGTTTTGGTGTATTCCCCACGATAGTATGTATTAATTGGGTGGCAGGATTAAACAACTCTTTGGGTAAGTCAATAGAAAATAGGGCGCCGGCGTCAATAAACATGCTGGCTTCAATACCAAGTTCTCTTGCGCCTGACCCTAGCGGAATATATACCTCCAGCGAAGCTTTGTAAAAAACATTCCCGCCGAGCGCATCTGTTGTCAAATTATCCCGAGGCCCGATACCGGCTTGTTCAAAACCCCGCATCCGGGGATTACCAAGGAAAAACCTGTCATTAATCCGTATATCTTTGCCAAGCCCGAGGATATGTCCACCTTCTGCTTTCGCCCCAAAAATCCAGCGGCCATGAATGGGAATGAAATAATTATAACTGGCCTGGGTTCTTACGTATCTCACATTCCCGCCCAATCCGGCGAAATCCTGATTAAGAATGGCTCTGTGGCCCCGGTTTGGTTTCTGTCTGTTGTCAAGGTTATCAAAAGACACCCCATAGCCGATAGATGACGTGAGGAAAGTTCCGATATTCGTCGTGGTAAACGGGCTTCGGCTTGACAGAAATGCGGCGGGAATATCAATTTTATCCTGACGCAGGTTATAGCGCGAGCTCATCACAATATATTCGGTAACAGGAAAGGCCGTTCTTAAGCCAAAACCCAAGGATACCTGTTCAAAATTTGCTTCCCGAAAGCTGTTGTCGCGATAGAATATATCCACACCGCCTACGACAGGACGCCCCAGAAGATAAGGTTCGGTAAAACCAATGTCCAATTCCTTGCGCCGGCTGGAAATACGGCTGCCGAAACGCAAGTCTTGTCCGCGCCCGAGCAGGTTTCTTTCCCGTATACTAAAATCAAACAGGAAACTTTCCGCGCTCGAAAAACCCGCACCAACGGAGAGTTCACCGGTCGCCTGTTCCTCAACCGTCACATCAAGAATGGTTTTATCGTTCGCCGTTCCTTCGATCTGCTCTATTTCCACCTCTTTAAAGAAGCCGAGAGATTTTATTCGTATTTCAGAGCGCTTCATTTTTGAGGAGTTATAGGAATCGCCCTCAATCAATCTCATTTCGCGGCGGATCACACGGTCATGGGTGCGGACATTGCCATGAATATCAACCCGCTCAACATAAACGCGCGGAGCTTTATTGACGATATAGGTAATATTAACCGTCTGATTTTCCCTGTCACGGCGAATGCGCGGGCGGACATTGACAAAGGCATAACCCTTTAATCCCGCGACATCCGTCAAATATTCTACCGTCTGATCAATCAATTCAGAATTATATAAATTCCCTTCTCGCGTAAAAACCAGCAGGCTTAATACCTCAGAGGCCAAATCGGGGATTTGACTTTCAACTTTAACCTCTCCGAAATGATAGATGACGCCTTCTTCAACGGTGTAATTGATAAAAAAGTCTTCTTTATTCGGCGCGAGTTCCGTCACAGCCGACGTGATACGAAAGTCAGCGTAGCCTTGCGAACGGTAAAAATCCCGCAGCAGCGACTTGTCATATTCGGTTCTATCAGGATCGTAGGTATCATCAGAGGTAAGAAACTTCCACCAACGGCTTTCCCGTGATTTTAAAATAGCCCGAAGATCATCATTGTTATAGATGGCATTACCCATGAAATTAATCTTGCCAATACTGCTTTTTGGCCCTTCGGTGATTTCAAAAACCAGATTAATCCGGTTTTGTTCCAGCTGAATAACCTTGGGTTCTATGCTGGCGGCAAATCGTCCGCCCCGGCGATAAATTTCCAGTATCCTTTGAACATCTGCCCGCACTTTTGATCTGGAAAATACGATCCGGGGGCGCAAACGAATTTCTTCATACAGCTTGTCTGACTTTTTATATTTGTTACCTTCGAACACAATGCGGTTAATAATCGGATTTTCCGAAATCTCAATGACCAAAGTCTTGCCGGACCGGCCAATTTTCACATCCGAAAATAATCCCGTATTAAACAGGGATTTCAACGAGCGGTCGACTTCCTTTTCATTATACAGGTCACCTTTTTGGACAAAAATATAAGATTTTACCGTATCCACTTCGATCCGCTGGTTCCCTTGAACCACAATGTCCGTGATAATATCACGACTGTCATTTGTGGATTGCTGGGCATATGCACCGCCCGTGCTTAAGGAAAAACCTCCAAGAACAGAAACAACCAAAAAAGACCAAGCTATAGTAATTTTACAAATGCGATTTAACAAAGAACAGTATCCTGTTTATTTTTTTATTTTTTATACATAGAAATCGAGTATTTACCAATTAAATTTCAATATGTCATTAAAAGTAGCCAACATCATTAACCCAAGAATGAAAACTAATCCAATACGAAATCCATATTCTTGTGTTCTTTCGCTTAATTTCCTGCCGGTCACGGCCTCAATGCCGTAAAATAACAAATGCCCCCCGTCAAGCAGCGGGATTGGAAATAAATTAATCAATCCCAGACTGATCGACACCAATGCCATGACCCTGATCCAGAAATCAATGCCCCGTTTTGCAGATTCCCCGGCGATTTTCGCAATGCCAATGGGGCCGCTTAGTTCCTTGACCGACCGCGTTCCGACAATCATTTGCCGAATGCCGCGCAAAGACTGTACGACAATCACGCGGGTTTCCAATGTCCCCGCCCATAACGCCGAAAGCAGCCCATGCTGGCGTATGACAACTTCCTCAGAACTCTGCACCCCGATCTGGTACATCTCCAGTTGCTTGCCGTCATCCCCAAGAACCGGAACGCCGTCCCGCGTGATTTTCGTCAATCGCGGCACCAGTGTCAAACTCACAATATCGCCGCGCCTGAGCACATCCACATCAATCGCTTCGCCGGCACTATAAAGGACTTCGATCCGCACGTCATTGAAGCGTTTAATGTCACTTCCATCAACGGCAACAATGACATCACCCTTTTGTATGCCGGCTTCTTCTGCGGCGCTGCCCTCAACAACCTGCGATACGATGGCCGGCGTGTCTATTTGCCCATATGTATAAAAAAATGTGGCCATAATAAGGATAGCAAAGATGAAATTGGCCAGGGGGCCGGCAAAAACAATCGCGGCCCTTTGGGATAACCTCTTGTGATGAA
>JALSHF010000167.1 GCA_026982375.1 Emcibacter sp.
CCATGCCCCGGTTACCGCTTATGAACTTCTGGATATGTTAACTATTTCAGGTAAAAAAAGGGTCGCGCCACCAACCATATACCGTGCGCTTGATTTTCTGATTGAAGAGGGATTTGTCCACCGGATAGAATCTCTGAATGCCTTCATTGGTTGTCCTGATCCGGCCCATACCCATCAGGGACATTTTCTGATCTGCCGAAAATGCCGGAATGTCAGTGAAGTGAATGATGCAAAATTAATGTCATATATTTCAAAAGCTGCGGCATCCCATGGTTATAGCTGCGAGAATAGCATGCTGGAAATCATGGGGCTTTGCGCGAATTGTCAAGCTTGAGGGCGCGGATGTCCGGTGATCTGAAATCCCTTATCGCCCTTGAAAAAGTCTCATTGTCTTTTTCTGGGCGTGCTATTTTGTCAGAGGTGAGCTTTTCGGTCAGCCGGGGCGAAATTGTCACGCTGATCGGGCCGAATGGCGCGGGAAAAAGCACGGTCATGAGAATTGCCCTTGGCCTGCAGGAGCCGGATAAAGGGCAGGTTCGCCGTGCCCCGGGAATTTCCATTGGGTATATGCCGCAGAAAATTATCATTGAAGATATTCTGCCCATCAGCACGCGGGATTTTCTTATGTTGAGGCCGGGAGTTACCCTTGCTCACGTGGAAGCCGTGATGGATCTTGTGCGTATTTCCCATGTGGGGCAAAGTCCTGTTCAACGGGTGTCCGGCGGTGAAATGCAGCGGGTGTTGATGGCGCGGGCCCTTCTTGGGGAGCCAGATTTAATTGTTCTGGATGAGCCGGTGCAGGGCGTGGATATTGCCGGCCAGGAAGAGCTTTATCAGTTGATAGGTAAAATCCGGCGCGAGAAAAATTGCGGGGTTTTGATGATTTCCCATGATCTTCATATGGTCATGGCCGGGACAGACAAGGTCATTTGCCTGAACCGTCATATCTGCTGCAGCGGGGCCCCGGAAAATATTCAGGATCACCCGGAATATCACGCCTTGCTTAAGGGCCAGCCCAAAGGCATCGCTCTTTATACCCATAATCATGACCATACTCACGATAGCCAAGGCAATGTGGTATCCGGTCATAAGTCTGGCCAAAGTCATAAGTCTGGCCAAAGTCATAAGTCTGGATGTCGCCATGATTGATGACTTTATCCTCAATGCGATCATGGCAGGCATCTTTGTGGCCCTTGCGGCGGGGCCTTTGGGCTGTTTTCTTGTGTGGCGCAAAATGGCTTATTTCGGAGATACGATATCTCACTCAGCCTTGATGGGGGTCGGGCTTGGTATTGCCCTTGGCACCGGCAGCCCATGGGTCATCATGGTGACCTGCGCGCTGGTTTCGGGTATTTTATTATTACTTCAAAGGGGCGGCAAATTTTCCAGTGATACCTTGCTGGGCATTTTGGCCCATAGCGCCTTGTCCATTGGACTGATCATCATTGCCTTGCAGGAAAGCCTGCGGCAGGATTTGATGTTTTTTTTGATCGGAGATATTCTGGCCATTGATGTCAGGGGAATTTTTGACATCGGCCTTATGTCGATCGTTGCCCTTGGGGGATTATTCTATATCTGGAAACCATTATTGTCCCTCACCGTGCACGAAGATCTGGCGCGGGTCGAAGGGGTCAATGTGCTTAAGGTCAAAATTATTTACATGCTGCTCATTGCGTTACTTGTGGCCTTTGCCATGCAGGTGATCGGGGCGCTATTGATTACATCACTGATGATCATTCCGGCGGCGGCAGCGCGCAATTTTTCCCGAACCCCGTTGCAAATGGTGTTTTATTCCATGATACTCGGCAGTATCTCTGTGATTATGGGCATCAAGATGTCCAGCATCTGGGATTTGCCCGCCGGCCCGGCCATTGTGCTGTCGGCCTTCATCCTGTTTCTTGTGGGCCGGATAGTCCCGAGCCGCTTTCGGGCCTAGATTTTCTGGGGCCTAGATTTTCTGATTGAACCGCACAAAGGCATTTTCCAGATCGGCGATCAGATCATCAGGGTCCTCAAGTCCCACATGCAGGCGGACAAGCGGGCCTGTTGCCGCCCAACCCGTGGCCGTGCGGTAGCGATTTATACCATGATAAGTCAGGATCAGGCTTTCATACCCGCCCCAGCTAAAGCCCATTTTAAAATGTTTCATGCCCTCCATCATGGCCGTGGTCGCGGCCTCATGCCCTTGTTTCAAGACAAAAGAGAACAGCCCGTTTGCGCCCGTAAAATCCCGCTGCCAATATTCATGGCCCGGGCAGCTTTCAAAGGCAGGGTGGCGCACATGATCAACTTCGGGGCGGCCCTCCAGCCATTGGGCAATTTTCAGGCCATTGGCTTCATGTTGTTTCAGGCGAATTTTTAAGGTCCGAAGGCCGCGCAGGGCGAGAAACGCATCATCTGGCGACAGACAATAGCCCATCTGATAAGACATATTGCAAAGCTGTTCAAAATGCGCGGCGCGGGTGGATACCGTGCCCAGCATGGCATCCGAATGGCCGACGATATATTTAGTTCCCGCATGGATGGAGACATCAACCCCATGGTCAAAAACTTTGAAATGCAGGGGGGTGGCCCAGGTGTTATCCATCATGACAAGGACATCGCGGTTATGAGCCGCCTTGGCAATGGCCGGAATATCCTGTATTTCCATGGTGACGGAACAGGGTGCTTCAACAAAAATAATTCTGGTATTATCTTGAATAAGACCGTCAATCCCGTCGCCAATCATCGGGTCATAAAATGTGGTCGTGATGCCCATTCTTTTTAATATTTTATGGGCAAGGTTGCGGGTTGGTTCATAAACGCCGTCCGCCATCAGAATATGATCGCCGGAACCCGCGAAGGATAAGATGGCCCCCGTAATGGCCGCAAGGCCGGACGGATACAGAAAACAGCCATCGGCCCCTTCGAGTTCGCACATGGCCTCGCTAAGGGCATAGGTGGTGGGATTGCCGCGCCGCCCGTAAGAAAGCCCGCCGGTATGAAGCTTGGCATTGGCCTTTTTCATATCCCTGACCGTCTCAAATATTAAGGTTGAGGCGTGATAAACCGGCGTATTTACCGCGCCGTGGGTATAGTCTTTATTGCGGCCAACACTGGCAATAAGGGTATCTTCTTTCATGGGCTATTTGCTCACTGGCGTATCGGAATGACTGCCCCATTCGCTCCATGAGCCATCATAAAGGGCGTTTTCCTCATGACCAATCAGATAGAGCGCAAGCATCAAAACCGATGCCGTGATACCTGATCCGCAACTGGTAACGATGGATTGCTTTAGATTAACGCCGGCGGCCTCAAAAATTTGCCGAATGTCATCTGCGGCCTTAAAGGTTCCGTCTTCCGCATTAAGCAAATTTCTGAAGAAAACATTGTAACTACCTGGAATAGAACCGCATTTCATACCCTCGCGGGGTTCCGGATCGGTGCCTTGAAACCGTCCCGGGGCGCGGGCATCAACCACTTGCTCTTTTTTATGATCAAGATTTGCCATCATATGGTTAAGGTCGCGCAGTTTCGTTGTGTTAAAGCGGGCCGTGAAATGCCGCTGGCGCGGGATGGGCGGGATATCTTCTATCTGGCGGCGTTCATTCTTCCATTTTTGGAAGCCGCCGTCCAGAATGGCCACATCCCATAGGCCAAAGGCCTTCAGCATGAACCAGACACGGGCGGCGCTGCGCACATCGCTGTTATCATAGACAATCACCCTGTTGCCATCACCAATGCCCAGGCTTCTCATGCGGCTGGACATTTTTTCAAGGCTGGGCAGCATATGGGGCAGGGGATTATCCAGATCACATATTTCATCAATATCAAAGAAAACCGCCCCCGGAATATGGGCCTCGCCATATTCTGTGCGGGCATTACGGTCGCTTCCGGGCATGTGCCATGTGGCATCGACAATCCTGATATCCGGAGCGGACAGATGTTCTTCCAGCCATTCGGTGGAGACGAGTGCGGGGCTTTTATCAGGCATGATGTATTCCTTTAGTATATTTTACGAGTATGTTTTACAGGCGCGCGTTTTTTAAGGGCAATATATTACAACCAGTCGGGATAAGGCAGGCCCTGTTGTTTTAAAAATTTCGGATTGAATATTTTACTCATGTAACGGGTGCCATAATCGCCGAGTAATGTTACAATCGTATGACCCGGCCCCATGTCACGGGCAAGGCGAATGGCGGCGGCCACATTTATACCGGATGAGCCACCAAGGCATAATCCTTCGTGTTTCAGAAGGTCGAAGATAACAGTCAATGCCTCGGCATCAGGGATTTGATAGGCATCATCAACGATCACATCTTTTAAGTTTGCGGTGATACGGCCTTGTCCTATTCCTTCGGTGATAGACGATCCCTCGGCTTTTAATTCACCGTGTTTGTAGAAATTATAAAGGGCTGCCCCCATGGGGTCGGCAAGGACGATTTTGACGTCCTTGTTGCGGTTTTTCAAGGCCATGGAAACCCCGCCCAATGACCCCCCGCTGCCAACAGCGCAGGTAAAGGCATCTATTTTTCCGTCCGTCTGATCCCAGATTTCGGGGCCGGTGGTTTCAAAATGGGCGCGGCGGTTGGCGATATTATCAAATTGATTGGCCCAGATGGCGCCGTTTTCTTCGGTTGCCGCCAGTTCTTCGGCGAGCCGGCCTGAATAGCGCACGTAATTATCCGGATCGCGGTAGGGTTTGGCGGGCACAAGACGCAGGTCACAGCCGCAGAGCCGCAGCATGTCTTTCTTTTCCTGTGACTGGGTATCGGGCATGACAATCACGGTGCGGTAGCCAAGGGCATTGGCCACAAGCCCAAGGCCGATGCCGGTATTTCCCGCTGTGCCTTCAACGATCACGCCGCCGGGCTTCAGCAGGCCTTTTTCTTCGGCATCGCGAATGATATAGAGCGCGGCCCGATCCTTGACCGATCCACCGGGGTTTAAAAACTCCGCCTTGCCCAATATGGTGCAACCTGTTTCCGCTGATGCTTTTTCGAGCTTAATCATGGGTGTATTGCCGATGGTGCCAATAAAGCCGTTTTTAATGTCCATATATTATTCCCGGTATTTCTTCCTGTTTAATTCTATAAAATTAAATATAAGGAGGCCGCCCTCAGGAAGCAAGTTTGGTGCGCTTGTTTATATGTAATATTTCTTCGCGGACATTTTGAACAGAAATCTGCGCATCAAGTTTATGGCGGATAATATCCTGTTCTTCGGGGCTCAGGCCCGTCACATGAATATCAATACTCATATTGCCGTCATGATAGCAGCTTTTGCTATATTTTCTGACCTTAACCAGATCAGGGGTGATATTTCGCAGAGCGAAAAGCTCCAAAACACAAGGCAGCGCCCCCGGGTGGGCGTCGGTAACTATAGCATAATGGACAGTGATGGGCGGCAGATTTCTTTTTGGTAATTTAACGGGGGGTAATTCAACGGGCGTGGACATGTCACGCGCTCCTCTTAACAAAAATGATAGATCAAATTGGACGTTGCCTTTTGGTCACAAGTCAGTCACAAGGCAATTTTTCCGGTTCTATTTAAGAACCGGGGTCATAATTCGTATCTTTCGCATTCGTAAAGAGTTTGTCTGTGTCATAATGCCGATGTTTAGCGTTAAGAGATTACAAAGTCAATAATGACTTTGGATAAAAAATACTATAATCATTATTAAGCAATGCAACAGATGATCACAGGAATATGATGACCAAAGATATATATAAGGGCCTGTCACAGCTCGGCAAAGACATTAAGGCCCCGGAAAATCCCGAAGAGGCCGAATTGGACCGGGTGCCAAATCCGCGCCCCAACTCTGATTATTTCGTGCGGTTCACTTGTCCGGAATTTACGTCGCTTTGCCCCGTGACCGGACAGCCCGACTTTGCCCATATGGTCATTGATTATGTGCCGGGTGACTATCTGGTGGAAAGCAAGTCACTGAAATTATTCATGCAATCCTTCCGCAATCACGCTGCCTTTCATGAGGACTGCACGGTCGGCATCGGTGAAAGACTGGTGCAAGAATTAAAACCCAAATACTTGCGTATCGGCGGCTATTGGTACCCCAGAGGCGGCATCCCCATCGACGTTTTCTTCCAAACCGGCAAACCGCCCGAAAATATCTGGATCCCCGATCAGGGCGTCCCGACTTACCGTGGGCGGGGATAGGGATTTCTGCCAGCTAATAATATGGTTTTTCCATCGTCATTCCAGCCCCTTTTCATCATTCCTTCGCAGGAATGAGCTATTAAGAATTATTCCCCGTCAGGTCTTATGGTCCTAAATAGCAGTATTTGATATTGGAGCGGGAGCGTTTGAAAATATTGTTCAAAGAAATCTTGAAAATAGCCTCAAGTCACAATCAGAATGCGCTGAGGGACTTAAAGCCGTTACGCAGGGAATTAAGGGAGGTTGATAACAAGGTAGCAAAACTGTTTGAGGCTTTGACGGATGGCATTACTACCGACTGCAAAGGCTTCCGGGATCATCAAAGCAAATTGGAAGCCAGAAGGGATGAGCTGACAAGGCTGATCTCCATAAAGGAAAGGCTTCTATGTATTCCCGTCAGTCGGATTTCCAACAAATAGATTGATCGTTTCTCAGCTTCTCTACGGGATACCCTTAAAAATGGACCCAAACAGTTCCGCAAGGAATATATGAGGCTGATCGTAAGTCATGTTGACATCGACGAGAAGCAGATCAAAATCACCGGGTCAAAGGCCGCTCTCGCAAGTGCTGTACAGGCAGATAAATCCCTGAATAAAGAAGTTCCCGGTTTTGTACGTGATTGGTGCACCCGACAGGATTCGAACCTGTGACCTCTGCCTTCGGAGGGCAGCGCTCTATCCAGCTGAGCTACGGGTGCTGATACTTGAATATGATAAGTGGGCGCAGGTTACTTTTAATTTCTTTTAAAGGCAACGACTAATTTGGGAAAAGAAGTTAAAAAAAACGGCACCGAACTGGTGCCGTTTTCCAGAATTATACAAGATGCCCTAATTTCTGTTGCCCATGAAGCGCAGCAGGAAGAGGAACATGTTAAGAAAGTCAAGATAGAGGCTCAGGGCGCCCATTATGGCCTTCTTTTGTGCGGTTTCCTGACCTTCATTATGCATATACATCAGTTTTATTTTCTGTGTATCGTAAGCCGTTAGGCCGGCAAAGATCAAAACGCCGCCGACGGAGATGATGAAATCCATCATGCCGGACTGCAGGAACATATTGACCACGGACGCAATGATAATGCCAAACAATCCCATGATAAGGAATGAGCCCATACCTGTCAGGTTGCGTTTTGTGGTATAGCCATAAAGGCTAAGCGATCCAAAGGCCGCGGCGGTAACGAAAAATGTTTTGGCAATACTGGTGCCAGTATAGACAAACAGGATGGAGGCAATAGACATGCCCACCATTCCGGCATAAATCCAGAATACCATTTGGGCTGTTGATGCCTGCATGTGGTTAATGCGAAAGCTCAGGAAAAAAACCATGGCGAGCGGCGCAAACATCACAACCAGACCAAGTCCGGTTTGTCCGGTTAAATGAACAGAACCATCTGGTGCCGTTTGAAAATTATATAACAGAGAGGCCAGCGCGGGCACATTTGCGGTAACATAGGCCATAAGCCCGGTCAGAACCAATGCCGAGGCCATATAATTATATACGGTCAGCATATAAGCCCTGAGGCCTTCGTCTATTTCGGCTGCGGTGCGTAAGTCTGATGCAGAGCCGTAACGGGGTTTATAGTCTTCAACCATTTAAAATATATCCTTCATTTTTAATTCGTTTATGTGAGGATATATTGGCATAGAAATAGATTTTTTCAAGTCTTTCCCGGAAAAATTTATTTTTTATAATTTGTTATTGGCAAAGAGATACTTCAAGAATCCGTTGCAGCCCCTGTCGATAAAGTCATAGACTCTGTCAAAACCCTCAATGCCGCCGGTGTAGGGATCCGGTACTTCGGTAATGCCGGGGCAGTCTTGCGCATATTCCATAAAAAGTTTGATCTTATGCTGCTGATCGGGGGGGCAGATGGCCTTCATATCCTGAATATTATCTTGATCCATGGCCAGAATATAATCATAATCTGCGAAGTCCTGCAAAGTTATCCTTCGAGCCTTGAGGTCATTAAGGTCTACGCCGTATTTCAGGGCTATGTCCTGAGAACGTCTATCAGGCTCCTTGCCCACATGGTAAGCGCCTGTCCCAGCGGAATCGACAAAAATATTTTCAAGGTAACCATCACGAATGCCATTCTGTGATAATTTTTGACGAAATACGCCTTCGGCCGTTGGGGAGCGGCAAATATTACCCAAGCATACAAATAGAATTTTAATCATTTTACACTGCTGGTTTCTCTCTATTTTCACTATAATAGATTATATACTCAAAAATCCAATGAGGGAAGATGATAGATTAGGATAAATTTATAAGGCAGGATTGATATTAAGGAAACGCTCACATGGTAACGCTCTCGAAGAGAGAAATCAGAAAAATTTTAGATGAAATTGATGGCTGGGAAGTTTGTGAAAACAGGCCCGCGATCAAACGTCATTTAATTTTTTCTGATTTTAATAAAGCATTTTCATTCATGTCGGCCATTGCCATGAAGGCGGAAAGGATGGATCACCATCCGGAATGGCGTAATATATATAATAAGCTTGATATCATACTGACCACCCACGAAGAAGGGGGTGTCACGGCCATGGATATTAATTTAGCCCGCTTTATCAATAAAATTTATAACGATAAAAATTTATCCTAGGTCAATGTTTATTATTTTTTAAGGGGTATATTTTATTCATGTAATAATGGATAATAACGGAACCAAAGAATGATCGCAGTTTACCGGGATATGCTTTGGCTGGGAATAGAATGTTAATTTGGAAAGCGAAGGAAAATATGTCTAAGAGCGATAAAGTTATTTCTAATGTTCTGGTTGTCATTGAGCCGGCGGAAGATGTCCAATATGCCCTGAAACGGGCTATGAAAACGCATGAAATGCTTGAAAATGATGTGAATATCCATTTGTTTATATCTTTTGAGATGGATAAATTAAAGGCGGGAGGAGATAATTATGATTTTTCCTGTGATAACAGTTGGTTTGAGAGTTTAGTTAGTCCTCTGGTTGAAAAAAATATAACCTATTCCGCAGAAGTTTTCTGGACTGAAAACTGGCACCGGTCAATTATGGCCTCTGTTAAGCGTCACGATGTTGATATGATTATTATGTCCGATTACACGACAGAGAAAAATCAAAATGATTTATCAGCAGAAAAATGGACTTTGTTGAGGGTTTCTGAATGTCCTGTTTTGATTGTTCACCCCAAAGCAAAATTACATCGCAAGACAATTCTTGCGGCGGTTAATATGCAAACCGATAATCCGCGTTATGTGGAATTGAATGCCAAAATTTTGAAAATGGCCCGTATGATGGCCAGCTACTATGGGGCAGAAAAGCATATTGTTAATGCCTATGAAGATTCACTGGAATTTCCGGACCGGGCCAAACTGCTGCGTGATACGGGGGCAAAGCAACCGAATGTTCATGTGCAACTGGGAAATCCAACGACGATCATTGCCACAGTAGCCGATGATATTGATGCGGATGTGGTTATCATTGGAACTTTATCCCGGCGGGGCATTCTTGCCGCCATGCGGGGCAATAAAAGCGAGGATATTATTCACCGCCTTAACCGGGATGTCATGGTTTTAAACAGTTTAAATTCATAAGTTGAGTGAATATAAAAAAGGCACCCTGTCAGGTGCCTTTTTTTATGTAAGTTATATTTAGCGCGGCGCAAGTCTAATGGCCCCGTCAAGGCGGATGACTTCGCCGTTGAGCATGGCGTTTTCACATATCTGCTGGCAAAGCTGGGCATATTCATCGGGCCGGCCAAGACGGCTTGGGAAAGGCACACTGGCCCCAAGAGAATCCTGAACTTCTTGCGGCAGGCCTTCCATCATCGGTGTTAAAAACAGGCCTGGCGCGATGGTGCAGATGCGAATGCCAAGTTTTGCAAGGTCGCGCGCAATAGGCAATGTCATACCGACAATGCCGCCTTTAGAGGCTGAGTAGGCTACTTGTCCGATTTGGCCATCCATGGCCGCGACCGAGGCCGTATTGATCACAACGCCTCTTTCTGCGGTGTCCAAAGGGGCGAGCCCTGCCATACGGGCTGTGGTCAGGCGGATGACATTGAAGGTGCCAATCAGATTGACTTCGATGGTTTTTTTGAAACGGGCATAATCATGGGGTATATTTTCGCGGCCCACGGTTTTCTCGCCAATGGCAATGCCGGCGCAATTGATCAATATTCTGGCCTCCCCATGGGCGGCGGCACTGGTTTCGAGTGCATTTATGACATTTTCTTCCGAGGTAACATCAACATTTTCAAAACGGCCTTTGATATCGGCGGCAACCTGCGTTCCGCTTTCGCTGTTCATATCGAATATGGTGACTTTGGCCCCGGCCTTGGCAAGTCTGCGCGCAGTTGCTTCGCCCAGCCCTGATGCGCCGCCTGTAACGATGGCTGATAATCCTTGTATATCCATTTGTTTGCTCACTTCGGTTGAATTTAGCGTTACTGTTTGGTAACATATTGCCTTAAGGCCTGTCTACTATGGATTTAAATCTTTTGTTGCCGACGCTTTTTCTTTGCTTCACGCAGGGCAATATATAATGTTGATCCTGAAATAATGATGCCGCCTATGACGGTCCATTGATCAGGAATTTCGGCGAAAATAAGAAACCCAGCGATGGCAATGAAAATCAGCCGGACATATTCAAAGGGTGTTACAATCGTGGTTTCGCCGTAACGATAGGCCTGAACCATGCAGACCTGCCCTATATAGGCGCTTAAGCCCAAAGCCGCAATGATGGCCAATTGATAGAGTGTTGGTGTCTGCCAATAGGCGATGGTCGGGCCGATACAGAGTAAAACGATAAATAGATTTCCATAAAAAACCATGGTGCTGGTTGAATGATCTTTGGTCATTTTTTTGGTAATGACAGCGATGACAGCCATGCTTAAGGCAGCCGTAATGGCAATCAGTTGGGCCGCATTGGTGTCTATACCGGGCTGCAAGATAATCAAAATACCGATAAAGCCGCATAGGGTGGCCAGCGTCCGGGGCAGGTGAATTTTTTCCGACAGGAATAAGGCCGCCAGTAGCACCAAAAATAAAGGCTTGGTGAATTGCAAGGCGGTGACTTGTACCAGTGGTAGATGCACGATGGCATAAAAATTGCCCAGAACGATAATGCTTAAAATAAGGGAGCGCATTACAAGCCAGCCCGGACGCGGTGATTTAAATAGCGCAGGGCCATGACGCGCATTTAAAAGTAGAATATAAAAGAGCGAGAAGCTGCAGCGGATAAGAACGACCTGGAAACTGCTTAGGTCTTTACCAATTATGCGGATCAAGAGCGCGGAAATCGTTATTGTTACGCCAGCGAGCAGAATAAAACCGATACCAAGCAGATTATTGGGCTGGTTTTCAGTCATTTAATGAGATCGTCCTTAAGAGGAGTGTTTTTTTTATTTTGTTGTGAGCCACCTTTTAAGGCGTTCTGTGATTTCCGGATTGGGCAGGTCGGTTTTTCCCATCATGACAAAGACAAAATTTTCAGCCAGAACTTCTTCCGGATGAATGATATAATCGGTGTTGTTACCGATTGCCGTGAAGAAATCTTCAACGGTTGCGGGGTTCAGGATTTGCGCTTTGCCTTCTGCATCTGGGGCCATCGTGCATTTTCCGTCTCTGGCGGATACTTTAAGCAGGCCGAACCCGAAATGTCCGCCAAACCCTCTCTCAATACTGGGGTCAAAAGCGGGCCTTGCTGCATGAAGAAAGGTCATGATCGCTGACGGCGCCCCATCAATGGAAACAGGCAGGTAATAACCTTCCGCCGGCGCATCAGGATTGGTTAATGTCATGGCGCTTACTTGCTCATTGGCCGTAAAGTCACAAGGCATAAAGCCGATCAGATTATAAAGACTATGATGGTTGTTCTTTTGGGCCCGCGTTAAAACATGAAATAACTCATGATAGAAGAGTTTTTCGGATAAAGCTTTGCCCGTTACGGGCAGTATAATGCCATTGGCGCGCGTATGGGGCAGGCCGCCTTCAACTTTGTTGTTGACCTTGATGAAAATGATTTCTGCGGGCAGGAGATGCTGTATGGTGGCGAGGCGGTCTTCATTGGCCGCGATCAGTTCCAGAATCTGGGTTTCTTCCGCTTCAGTCCATTCAAGTATATTGGCGGCATATAGGGCCTTCAGGTCTTGCACCGTTTTATCCGCCGTGACAGAGGAGGTGCGAATGGCAATCTCGGCCGCAGACATGCGGTTCATATAATTGTCATCTGCGGTTAAAATTTCCTGACCGCGTTTGATATCTGCAAAATGATATGCTGTGACACCATCATCCGCCGCATATGCCAAATTCCCCAGCCCTGATATAAGCGCCATCAACAATATTATTTTCTTCATTATATTCTCCCTGATATGTTATAGGGTATGATGTCCATCATGCCTGGATCAAACGTGATGTCTATCCCAGATCCTCAGCAACATTGAAGTTGGCTTCTGTTCTTTGCCTTGCCTCGTCCACTGTTACGTCCGGGGCCAATTCTGTGAGAGTCGCGCCATTGTCATCAATGGTGAAGACGCCAACATCTGAAATGATCATATCGACCACGCCCACGCCGGTTAGCGGTAATGTGCATTCGTGCAGGAATTTAGCGCTGCCGTCACGGGCGTTGTGATCCATGATGACCACGACTTTTTTAACGCCGGCCACCAAATCCATGGCCCCGCCCATGCCCTTGACCATTTTTCCGGGTATCATCCAGTTGGCAAGGTCACCATTTTCCGCAACCTGCATGGCGCCAAGGATACTAAGCGCAATATGGCCGCCCCTGATCATACCAAAACTATCGGCGGAGGAGAAATAGCTGGTGCTGTCAAGTTCCGTGATGGTCTGCTTGCCCGCATTGATCAGGTCGGGATCAATTTCATCCTCAGTGGGGAAGGGGCCCATGCCGAGCATGCCATTTTCACTTTGCAGGGTGACGTTAATGCCCTCGGGGATAAAATTGGCGACCAATGTGGGGATGCCGATGCCGAGGTTCACATAAAAGCCATCACGCAATTCCTGTGCCGCCCGCCGGGCCATGTCTTCTCTTGTCCAGGCCATGCTTATTCTCCTTGCTTGGCGGTAGTGCGTTGCTCAATACGTTTTTCCAAGTTCTTTG
>JALSHF010000168.1 GCA_026982375.1 Emcibacter sp.
CTCAAACCCCAATGGATCACGCAATAATATCGCGGGCATTATCAATCGGCGCAAGAATATCCTTGGCATGATGCCTCACCCCGAAAGATTGATAGATGATGCGCAGGGCGGCACAGATGGCCTTGGATTCTTTCAAAGTATGATCAACGCCATTAATTAAGGCCCCCCCTATGACCCCAGAGATGACCCCAAAGACAACAGCAGACATAAAATGGAATAATAACGTAACCATCACCCCCGCATTGGTCAAGGAACATGGCCTGAGCGATGATGAATATGCCTTATGCTTAAAAATACTGGGCCGCACGCCGACTTTAACGGAACTTGGCATTTTCTCTGTCATGTGGAGCGAACATTGTTCCTATAAATCATCAAAGCTGCATCTTAAAACCCTGCCCACCAAAGCCCCCTGGGTGATCCACGGGCCGGGTGAAAATGCCGGCGTTATTGACATTGGTGACAATCAGGCAATCATTTTTAAAATGGAAAGCCACAATCACCCCTCCTATATCGAACCTTATCAAGGGGCGGCGACCGGCGTTGGCGGCATATTGCGGGATGTCTTCACCATGGGCGCGCGGCCTATTGCCAATATGAATGCTTTGCGTTTTGGCATGCCAGACCATCCTAAAACCCGCCATCTGCTTGGCGGTGTGGTCGAAGGTATCGGCGGCTATGGCAATTGCGTTGGCGTGCCGACAGTGGGCGGGGAAACAAATTTCCATCCGTCCTATAACGGCAATATTCTGGTCAATGCCATGAATGTCGGCCTTGCGGATCAGGATAAAATCTTTCTGTCGGCGGCGGCTGGCATTGGTAATCCCGTGATCTATGTGGGTTCCAAAACCGGACGGGACGGCATTCACGGGGCCACGATGGCCTCCACTGAATTCACCGAGGATACCGAAGAAAAACGCCCGACGGTTCAGGTTGGTGATCCCTTCACCGAAAAACTGCTGATCGAAGCCTGCCTTGAATTAATGTCCACCGATATGGTTGTGGCCATTCAGGATATGGGCGCAGCCGGCCTCACGTCATCCTCGGTCGAGATGGCCTCAGGCGGCGGCGTTGGTTTTGCCTTTAACCTTGACATGGTACCCCAGCGCGAAGAAGGCATGACCCCCTATGAAATGATGCTGTCCGAAAGTCAGGAACGCATGTTGATCGTCCTGAAACCCGGACGCGAGGCAGAGGCCAAAGAAATTTTTGACCGGTGGGATCTGGATTTCGCGGTCATTGGCGTGATCACGGATACGGGCAATCTGACCCTGACATTTAAAGGCGAAGTTGTTGCCGATATCCCAACCCAGCCGCTGGCGGATAATTCACCGGAATATGACCGGCCATGGGTTAAAACTGCCCCCAAAGCAGAATTAAAAGCCGCCGATGTCGCCGCGCCAAAGGATATGAAACAGGCCCTGCTTAAAATGATTGGCTCACCGAATTTATGCAGCCGGAACTGGATATGGCAACAATATGATACCCAGGTTATGGCGGATACCATTCAAAAACCGGGCGGAGATGCCGCCGTGGTGCGCATTCATGGCACAGACAAAGCCGTCGCCATTACAACGGATTGCACGCCGCGCTATTGCTATGCTGATCCGTTTGAAGGCGGCAAACAGGCGGTGGCCGAAACATGGCGCAATTTGACCGCTGTGGGGGCCGCGCCGCTGGCGATCACAGACTGCCTTAATTTTGGTAACCCTGAACGTCCTGAAATCATGGGGCAGTTTGTGGGTTGTATCGAGGGTATGAGAGAGGCCTGCATCGCACTGGATTATCCGGTGGTATCCGGCAATGTGTCCCTGTACAATGAAACCAACGGCACCGGCATTCATCCAACCCCCGCCATTGGCGGCGTTGGTCTTTTTAAAGACTCATCCAAAATGGTCACGATCGCGCCCAAGGCCGAAGGCGAAATCCTGATCCTGATTGGCGACACCAAGGGGCATCTTGGCGCATCCTTATATCTTGACGTCATGGAAGGCCGCGAAGAAGGCCGCCCGCCGCCTGTTGATCTGGCCCTCGAAAAGAAAAACGGCGATTTTGTTCGAGCGCAAATCAATGATGACAGAATTTCAGCCTGTCATGATATTTCCGACGGCGGATTATATGTGGCCCTTGCGGAAATGGTCATGGCCTCTGAAATCGGCATGGACATCACCATTGACAATGGGGATACGCCTCTTCACGCCTATGCTTTTGGCGAAGATCAGGGCCGTTATATTCTTTCTGTATCCCCTCAGTATCGTGACGAAGTTCTAAGTAATGCCCGCGCCGCCGGCGTTACAGCGCAGGTCATCGGCAAAACAAAAGGCACATCATTGACTTTAGCCGCCGCAGCCCCCATATCAGTGTCAGAATTAACGGGCGCCCATCAAAGCTGGATGCCAGACTATATGAGCATAGATTAACGAGGAGACCCAAGATATGGCGATGGAAGCAACAATGATTGAAGAGATGATCAAGGAAGCAATTCCCGATGCCGTTGTGACCATTCAGGACTTGCGCGGTAATGGTGATCATTATGCGGCTCACGTTATCTCTGAGGCCTTTAAGGGCAAAAGCCGCGTGCAGCAGCATCAAATGGTCTATAAGTCGTTAAAGGGAAAAATGGGCGATGACCTTCATGCGCTTGCCCTTCAGACATCAGTACCCGTATAAGTTTATTTGAACATAACAAATCAGGAATAAAAAATGACAAATCCAGTTTTTAACCGCATCGAAGACGATATTCAGAAAAGCGACGTTGTGCTTTACATGAAGGGCAGCCCAATGTTCCCCCAATGCGGTTTTTCCGCAACGGTTGTCGAAGTCCTTAACCATTTCAAGGTGGATTTTGAAGCCTTTGATGTTTTGCAGGACCCTGCCCTGCGGGACGGCATTAAAGAATATAGTGAATGGCCGACCATTCCCCAGCTTTATGTCAAAGGTGAATTTGTCGGGGGCTGTGATATCATCCGTGAAATGGCCGCGAACGGCGAATTGACCGGGCTGTTCGAACAGAATGACATCAAGCCAAAATCATAAGCTTTCCAAGCTTGCTGAATTAAAAGAGCCCCTGACCCGGGCTCTTTTTTGCATTTTATCCTGCCCTGAAATATATTTGGTTTATTATGAGGAACGTAGAAAAAGCCCCTAAACCAGCAAGCTGCCCGCAGCCTCAGGCGTTTAAGTTTACGGTATATAATGATGAACAGACTCTCTTAATAAGCTGTTAACCCTGTTTTTTAGCAAGATTTTAATAGCTTACCGATAAAAATATCTTAAAATGATTTATTTATTAAAAAATGTTAGCATGAAAAAGCCTAAACATTTAGTGCAGGATTGGGTAAATGGAGTTTAAGTATAAGTTATTGGCCGTTGTTAGTACGCTCGCGTTAAGTACGTGGGCCTACAATGACCTGATCGATAATGAAACCACTGAACAGATATTGCAGGATCAAATTGACCTTTTGACCCGCAGTGAGAAATCGGCCCTGTCCGATTCCAGTGACGCTGAAACAGCCCCTTTCATTGTTGCACGACCAGAAAATGACTTAAGAAATAATAGAGCAGGAATCAATTCAAAAAACCCCGCTCTGGTGCCGCAAGGCCCGATTTATTCCGATCCCCTGCAAGCCCCCAGTTATAAAAAACACAGTTATAAAAAAACCTCCGTCCCAAAGAATAATATCACGGCAGAGCAGCCTTCTACGTCTTATATTGTCCCGCAAAGACTTGAGGAAATCACACTGGAAGAGGCTGTCAATGCTGCCATAGACGGCACAGAGGAATCTTTAAAAATACTGCAAAAATATTTTGACAGTTCCGCAGGTCAGCCACATAAAATTACTGATCTGGCTTCAAAAATATTGAATGGTCTTGGGGCGAGCGGCCTTGTCAGCAATAGCCATAGCCTGCAAGGCGCGGCAGAAAGAGTTATTGAGGCCGCCGCGCGGGCCGCGACTTCTGCCTATAGCCTTCCCTACTCTTCTGTTTCGGATTTTGGATTAAGCTTTGGCGATATGGGGTGGGATTTTGGCCCGGCCAGAAAAATTCCCCACCGTGGTTTTTCCCGGATCACACCTTCGAGCGCCAGCATCAAAGGACATAATCTTCTGGCATTGGAAGAATCAAAAGAAAATGATTTTCTGACCGACGGCATTTTAAATGTTACCTCATTTGGCATTCAGGATATTGAAAAAGGTCAATATCGGCTCTATGTCTTTACCGCTCCCATTCCTTCCGGCATTGCCTTACCGCATCCATTCGGGACAAGATTTGGCGTCAATGGCAATCAGTTGCGCGTCATTGATCCGGCAAAAACAGGGGCGCCGCAATGGGCGAAGCTCTCTGCAAACGGCGTCAGCCTGACAGGGACGGCGGGCCATGAGAATAATCCTTTAATGCCGGAATCTGTCCTCGTTGAACTTGGCACTGATGAACGCGCAGATGTGGATGGCTGGCTTCTGACCACACTTGTTAAAAGTGACGGTGAGCCCATTAACATGAAATTTGAATCCGACAGCAATTCGGGAACCTATATTGTTGGTGTTATATTATCTCCGGTCAACACGAGCGGCATGGAAGAAAAACTAAATCAAGATCTTTTCGCCATGCTGGAAAATTTGGCACCGGGCGGCACAGATGACGCGGGACGGTCCTTTAATAACGACTTCACCGCCCAAACCCTGCAGCAATTTTTTAACACCCCAAACACCCGCTCCGCACTAGGCCCCAACGCCGCGGCACTCGAAGGATCAGGGAGCAGAATAATTCTACCAACACCGGGGCCAACACCAGGGCCTACGCCAGGACCAACACCGGGGCCAACGCCGGGGCCAACACCGGGACCAACGCCGGGACCAACACCGGGGCCTACGCCGGGACCAACGCCTGGACCGACACCGGGACCAACACCGGGACCGACACCCGGGCCAACACCGGGGCCTACGCCGGGACCAACACCCGGGCCAACGCCGGGACCGACACCTGGTCCAACACCGGGGCCTACGCCGGGGCCTACGCCGGGGCCAACGCCAGGACCAACACCTGGTCCAACACCGGGGCCTACGCCTGGACCGACACCGGGACCAACACCTGGTCCAACACCGGGACCAACGCCTGGACCGACACCGGGACCAACGCCGGGACCGACACCGGGACCAACACCCGGGCCTACGCCTGGACCGACACCTGGTCCAACACCGGGACCAACACCGGGGCCGACACCTGGTCCAACACCGGGGCCTACGCCGGGGCCTACGCCTGGACCAACACCCGGGCCAACGCCCGGGCCTACGCCTGGACCGACACCGGGACCAACGCCGGGGCCTACGCCTGGACCGACACCTGGTCCAACACCGGGGCCTACGCCGGGACCAACGCCAATTCAATTATTTGCCGATGCTGGGCCTGATCAAACGATCTATCTTGGAATGGACTTTAATCTGGATGGGTGTGCGCCTGACCCGTTCTCAATCTCGACAATATCCCTGTGTGATATTGAAACCGAACTTGGCTCGCCCGCATTTGATACGCTCTTCGATATTAGCTGGGAGCTTCAATTGGGTAACGGCGATACAATCACCTTAGGGGATGATTTACAATTATATAATGTGATTGCAAATAACGCCGGGCTGTTCCCCGCAATTGGGACAGATTTTCCGGGGCTGGGAAATTATCTGATTGAGCTGATTATTGAATATACTGGCGACCCATTTAACTATGGGACAACAACCGTAACAAATAATGGCGTTCTATTAACCGCCGCTGATGAAATGACGTTATTCATTGTCAATATTTCTTCACCGCCTATGCTCGCTTTATTTGGGCTTGGCTGGGGCTTTGTATCTTATCGCCGTCATAAGAAAAGAAAGCAACGACCCCAATAATATTTATGGTTTCAGCGGCTTGAAATGACAAAATATATTTGCGTATCTCTTGCCATCAAGAGGTTCCAATCGACCGTGAGAAAGCCTTGCGCCCTCATAATAAACAACCTCTCCCGGCTTTAGGATAACGTTATGGCGGCGGCAATAGTTATCTTCTATCATAAGGGGCCAGTCCTGGTTAACATCCTGATCAACATTAATAATAGCGCTGATGATATGAGTTTTTACCCGATCCCTATGTGGTTTTAAAACGGCACCATTATGATATACGCGAATACCATAGACTTGCGTTGGCTCCAACTGTATGCCGCTCCAAACTTCCAGGTTGGGCTTTAAGCATGCATGAATCTCATCATTCAAAGAATGTGGCAACTGCACCAAACTACTGCCATTTGGTTTTTTCTCAACATTACTTACCAGATCATAAGCCGCGGTTTCATCAAATTGTTTTTCCAGATTCTGATGATAAAAATCCAATATTTTTTGGTATAAAGGTTTCGTTAAAATGTCTTTTTCAAATCCAACACGGGTATAGTTTGGGACATTCTCATTCTCGTCACGAGAAAAAACAGGTAGCCCATTTTTTGTACGAAACCATTTCGTGATTACCGTTTTGCTACCCTTTTCCACCGGGGTCGCATGGTGCAGACTATTATGATTCACTGAGCCGTCCGGATGCAGGCTATTCCATATGACGGCCCGCCCCTGTTTAGGAGAGACTATTTGACCAATATTCGTAAAACTCGTTTCCCCGCCTTTTTCAACATCATTTAGATATATCATAAAAGTATAACTGCGCTGGCCATTCTCTGCGCCAAATTCTTCGAGTTCATTTTCCTCAAAAAAATCTGTGTGAGCTTTAAATTCCTGTCCCACTTCATAATGTTGCCCCTGAAGCGTTTCCGAATGGGCAGGGTCGATACCTATCATGGCACATATACGGCGATCTATTTCTTGAACCATATCATCATCCAGCAAACCAAGATCGCATGTATTGCTTGTTCGAAAATATTTATCAGCTTCATCATCCGCTGTCAGTGTTGACGGCCTCAGGCAACCTATCGTTTTGGATATAATATATTCACATTCTTCAGCATTGAGAAAATCTTCAAGAATATAGAATTCTATTCCATCAACATTAACCCTCTCAGCGTTTGGAATAAACGCTGTTATGGGTGATGTCGTTTCAATTTCTTCAATTTGACTGAGGCCATCCTTTTTTAAGGGATTAATTATTTGATCAAGAGGGATTACCGGCTCAAAGCTTAGCGCGTCTTTGATAAGGTCATAGTCAAACCCCTCATCAAACATGATTTTGAACATGCCATTTTTATCACAACCCGCCTTGACATTAGTACGAACCCATTTTTTCCAGTCGTCATTTAACCCTCTTTTTTGAAGGTGACTCTCCAAATTCTGCCTATGCAAATCCTGTGTCATCGTAATATCGCATTCCCAAGTGACGCTTAATGGCTGAAATATTTAAATAGGATAATATTACATTAATTGCTGAAAAATCCATAGTGAATTACTGAATATTGATTATATGGCTCTTAAGTAGTAGCCTAGAGCAAAAATTAACATACGGGTAAATACCATAAATTCTTTTCTGGTATTTAAAGGTCAGGGGACATTACAAATATTAGATTTATTCACCAGCTATTTATTTTTTTTAAAAATAGGTTTCTTTCTGACGGCCCTGTTCATCCTGATCAGCAATATCGATGATTTTTTTGTCGACCTCTATTACATCATTTATAAAATCAGGCGAAAACTCTTTATCACCCCTAAATACCGCGCGTTTCAAAGCGAGGATATTTTATCAAAAAAAGAGCAATATTTCGCGATCATGATCCCGGCGTGGCAGGAAAGCGCCGTCATACAAGCCATGCTGACCAATTTATTCGCCAGCTATAATTATAAAAATTACCATGTCTTTGTTGGCTGTTATCCCAATGATCCGGATAGTATTTCAAAAATTGAGGCTTTGCAAAGCCGCCATAAGAATCTTCATATTTCCATATTGCAAACCAATGGGCCCACATGCAAAGCGGACTGCCTGAATCAGATTTATGACGATATTCGCGCCTTTGAAAACAAGCAAAATATTGAGTTCTGCGGCTATATTTTACATGATGCAGAGGATATTGTTCATCCGCTTGAATTAAAGCTTTATAATCATTTGATCCCGCGCAAAGACATGGTGCAAATCCCCGTAATCCCTTTGGAGCGGCCATGGTATGATCTGACCGGCGGCCATTATCAGGATGAATTTGCCGAAAATCACATCAAGGAAATGGTCGTTCGGGAAAGCCTGACCGGGCATGTTCCCTCTGCCGGGGTTGGTACCGCCCTCAGCCGGCGGGCAATGAGGCTGGTCAGTGAGAACCATAGCATCCCGCCCTTTGATACCGGCAATCTTACCGAAGATTACGACTTGGCGCTCAGGCTTAAACAACATGGGCTAAAATTAATCTTTGCCCGATTTAAAACCGGCCCAAATGATATTATCGCGACCCGGGAATTCTTTCCCAATACGGTAAAGGCCGTTGTCCGGCAGAAAAGCCGCTGGTTAATGGGCATTGCCTTTCAGGGCTGGCGCAATCAACGCTGGCAAGGGCCGCTCGCCTTGAAATATGCGCTGTTTCGCGATCGAAAAGGCATCATCACCGCCCAGCTGTCCGCAGCGGCTTATTTCATTATGATCAATATTCTGATTGTCTGGCTTATTGAATGGCTGATCCCTGATGGCTATCGTTATCCCCCCCTGCTCCGGCGCGGCGAGCCATTGGAATATCTGCTATGGGCCAATCTGCTGTTTCTGATCAATCGGGCCTTGCACAGATTTTATTTCACCTGTCAAATTTACGGCTGGCGATCGGCGGCCCTGTCATTACCTCGGCAGCTCTGGGGCAATATATTGAATTTTCTGGCCTCGTTAAGGGCCATATCCCTTTACAGCGGACATATCCTGTTCAACAGGCCCCTTCTCTGGGATAAAACCGATCATATATTTCCCGAGGCGGATCAATTACGGCCCTACCAAAGGAAAATAGGCGAGATTCTCATAGAATATGATCTTCTGTCTGTCGATATCCTTCAAAATGCCCTGAATGATCAGTCAAATTCTGGTGAAAAACCAGGCCAAAAGCTAGGGAGAATTCTTGTGGAAAAGGGCCATATCACCGATCAACAATTATCCTTCACCCTAAAGCAGCAGGCGGCGCTGAATGAGTCCAAGGCTTAAATTTCTCATATTATTCGTCATGAGTTTCAGCGGATTTTCTGCGGCCATCCTGTTTTTTATGGCAACCGATTACGCCAAACAAGAAAAGGCCTATTTTAAACAATATCCCTATATGGAAATGGCCGCCCGGCACGGTAAAGATAAGGCAGAGCCAAAAATCATTACCGAAATACCCCTACATACAGAAACCATACAGCCGGCAATACAAACTTTCCTGACACCGCCTCAGCCCGTTCCAATCGCCAAAGCCCCAAAGACGGCGGAAATTTTCGAGCCATTAAAAGTCACCTCGAATGCCCCGCCTGCCGCAGTCAAAAAACAAGAAATACCAATCGTTGTGAACGCCCTCCCCGCGCCCGGGAATATTCCGCCACATAAAGCCAAAGAAACTCCGTCATGGCGTCAGGCCGCCAATCAAGGGTATGAGGCATACAGCAGAGGCGACCATGCAACCGCCATAAGTCATTTTGAGCAAGCCTTAAAATTTTCCACCGATAAATCTTTCGCCAATAAATCCTCCAATGAGGAGAAACTGCTGCACCTGCAGCTCGCCTATGCCTATAAAATTTCAGGTCAGAACGACAAGGCGGCGGCGAATTTCAAAAAAGTCATTGATCTTGATGACGCCGGCAGCTTTCCCATTAAAAGGGAAATTGAACAGTTGGAAAACCGCTTTAATGTCACCGCCTATGCCATACACAGGGGTGAATCTTCCCGCAACCCTCAATTTTCCGGCCCGGATTTAACCCAGTCTCAGGCGGGGGCGGAGGTCAGCTATCAACCGGAAGAAATCGGTTTTAAGGGCGGCCGAAAATTCCAGATTTATGGCCGGCTTATGTCCGGTATGAAGCCGGGAAAATTTGAGCCAGATCCCGACAGCGCTCAAGCCGGAATTGGCCTGCGCCTGAAGCCGTTGCCCCATCATAATCTGGTTCTTTCGGCGGAACGTTTGATAAAAATTGGGGATTTCGCCCGTAATGACTGGATGCTGCGGGCCGGATATTCACGGGATCATGGCACGGATTACCGCGAAGATAAAAACAATTGGTGGAGCTATAGCCTGTATTTGGACGCCGCCCTTATTACGCCTTTGGACCCGGATATTTATCTGACCGCGCAAGCCGTAAGCGGTTATAATATGGCCCTGTCCCACGGGCTTGTCCTTCAGCCCCGCATGACCGGATTACTCACCTGGCAAAAAGACAGTTTTCAGCAGGCAAGCCTGATTGAGGCTGGCCCGGGGATAAATATGAGATATTATTTTAACGACACCAAATATGAAGCCTATCGGTCCCATATTGACCTGACCATCGAATATCGGTTAAAAATATCCGGCAACAGCATCGGCGGCTCCGGCCCCGTGGTGAGCTTGGTGCTGTATTTTTAGAGGACACGAACCTATTTCAAACTTTTTGAAACGATTTCATAAACATTTTCGGACAGGTTCGGCAAATCCATGATTTGCTGCAAGGTCTGTTTCATCAATTTTTGGCGCGCGGCATCATAATATTTCCAGCGGCCAAGGGGTTGCACAAGGCGGCTGGCGATCTGGGGATTGATGGGATCGAGTTTTTTAATCATATCGCCCAGAAATTCATAGCCCCTTCCTGATTTATCATGAAAACAGGTCAAATTCATGCCGCAAAAAGGCCCGACAACGGCACGCACCCGATTGGGGGTTGCCATATCAAATCCCCCGTGCAGGATTAAGGCCCGCACATGATCCTGCGTTTCCGGCTTGGCAACGGCTGCCTGAACCGAGAACCATTTATCCAGCACAAGGTCTTCATGATGCCATTTATGATAAAAATGCGCCAGTGCCTGCTCGCGCTCTGGAAAATCACTATTCACCAGACAGGAAAGCGCCGAAATTTCATCCGTCATATTATCGGCGGTTTTCAATTGATCCCGGCAGATTTCAAGTATCTCGCGCTCCTGCAAGGTCATAAGGTAAGACAGGCTGAGATTTTTCAAACGCCGCATCGCGACTTCTGATGGCGTATATTCATAAGGCCGCCCCGTCTTGCCGGCGTGATAGATCGTCATAAAATCAGCGCGGTGCGCCGCTGCCAAGGCCCGCCGGACAAATTCCCGGGCCTGATGAATGGCATCCACATCAATAGGCGAACTATATTGCCCAAGAATCGCTTCGGACGGCAGGCTCAAGACTTCCGCAACGAACGCGCGGTCAAGACGAGAATCTTTGAGTATTTTGCCAATCGCCCTGCTGAAGCCCTCATCAAGAACAAGGGGCCTGCCCGCCTGAATGTCATCGACCAAGGCCATGATCATATGCGTTGCGATTTGCTGGCCAGCCTCCCAACGATTAAAGCTGTCGCTGTCATGGGCGAGCAGAAACAGGTGATCCTGCCGGGAAAGGTCACTCTTGATTTTCACAGGTGCCGAGAAACCGCGCAAGACTGACGGGACTGGTTTGGTCAAAACATCAATAAAAGTAAAGGATTGCCCTTCTTCTTTCAGGTTTAACATTCTGGTGCCGTCTTGATCTTTCGGGGCATTTTCACCGGCAAGCTTCAAGGGCAGGTCTTTTCCATCCGGCCCGATCAAACCCACCGCTATAGGAATATGCATTGGCTTCTTATCTGTTTGACCTGCGGTATCAGGAATAGTCTGGCTGAATTCTAAAGTGAATGTCTGTGCGGCCCTGTCATAGCGGCTACTGACCTTAACCTGCGGCGTTCCGGCTTGGGCATACCACAGGCTAAACTGGCCAAGGTCAACGCCCGAGGCATCCGCCATGGCGGCAATGAAATCATCACAGGTCACCGCCTGCCCGTCATGGCGTTCAAAGTATAAGTCCATGCCCTTACGATAATTCTCTGGCCCAAGAAGGCTATGGATCATCCGGATAACTTCCGCGCCTTTTTCATAGATCGTTACCGTATAGAAATTATTGATCTCCATATAGCTTTCAGGACGCACAGGGTGGGCCATGGGGCCGCTATCCTCGGCAAATTGATGTTGGCGCAGGATACGCACATCTTCGATGCGCTTGACCGCCCGTGAGCCCATATCGGCGGAAAATTCCTGGTCCCGAAATACGGTCAGGCCTTCTTTTAAGGAAAGCTGGAACCAATCACGGCAGGTGACGCGATTTCCGGTCCAGTTATGGAAATATTCATGGGCCACCACGGCCTCCACCGCACAAAAATCCGCGTCCGTGGCCGTCTCTGCCTTCGCCAGAATACATTTTGTGTTAAAAATATTCAGGCTCTTATTTTCCATGGCCCCCATATTAAAATGACTAACCGCCACAATATTAAATATTTCGAGGTCATATTCCAGCCCATAGACCTGTTCATCCCAGGTCATTGATTTTTTCAAGCTTTCCATAGCATGAGGGCATTTATCCAGATCAGCGGCTTCAACAAATATACGCAAAGTCACCGGCTTGCCGGACGCTGTCGTAAAATGATCCTCAAGACAGGCCAGGTCACCGGCCACCAGAGCGAATAAATAACTTGGTTTTGGAAAGGGATCGTCCCATAGGGCAAAATGGCGACCCTCTGGCAAATCCGCCCCGTCAATTTTATTGCCATTGGATAATAAAACCGGAAAGGCGGCCTTATCGGCCTCGATACGAACCTTATAGCGGGCCATCACATCAGGTTGATCAAGAAAATAGGTTATCCTGCGAAAACCTTCGGCCTCGCACTGGGTACAATACATGCCATTGGATATATAAAGACCCTCTAACGCCGTATTATGCGCCGGATCAATATCATTCTCTATCACAAGGTCAAATTCTTCTGGCGGGTTCAAAATAATCAACTGATGATCCGTCAGCTGATATTGATCTGCGGTTAAAGCGCATCCATTCACAGAAACAGATTTCAGGGTCATATCAGACCCGGCCAGAATAAGCGGCACATCCTTTTGTACCCTGCGCTTGAAACGGGATGTCGCCCGAACATGGGTCACATTTTTCCTCAGGTCAAAATCCAGCGCCACCCGGTCAATCAGGAAATCCGGCGCGGCGTAATTTTTTAAATATTTCACGTCGGGCAGTTTTTTATTCTGATCTGCATTGCGCGCATCAACCATGGCAGTGGCTCCTTAA
>JALSHF010000169.1 GCA_026982375.1 Emcibacter sp.
TATCCCCATCTGGCCGACAATCCCATTCCCCGTCTGGTGAAGATGCTGGGGGGGCTTCTGGCGCGTAATTTTGATGATGGCAATGATCATTTTCAGGCGACAAATCTGGAAATAGTCTCCGTGGATGTGGGCAATGCTGCCAGCAACGTCATACCGGCAGAGGCCGTGGCGCGGTTTAATATCCGTTTTAACAATCAGCAAACGGATGCCGGCCTGCAACGCTGGATCACATCGGTTTGTGAGGGTATCGGCGGGGCCTATGAGCTGGAGATGAAGGCCTCCGGCGATGCATTCCTGACCCCGCCCGGAATGTTAAGCAGCCTGATTACGGACGCCGTTAAAAAAGTTACCGGAAGAAATGTGGAACTTAGCACGTCCGGCGGCACGTCCGATGCGCGGTTCATTAAAGACCATTGTCCCGTATCCGAATTCGGCCTTGTCAATAAAACCATGCATAAAGTGGATGAATGTGTCCCTCTTGACGACCTTGCTCAATTGACTAAGATTTATTATGAAATATTAACCGCTTTTTTTAAGAGTTAACCTCATGGAACCAAAAACGTCTCTGATAAATTATTTTTCCCGCTCACTTTCTGGCGCGTGGCAATTGATAAAATTAAACCCCCGGGCCATGGATTATTTTGATAAATCGGCGGATGGCTTCTGGAAATCATTCTGGGCGATCATTCTGGTTGCGCCAGTATTTTTTCTGGGATTGGGCGTCAGCTTTGATGCGGCGGTGGAGCAGGGCCATCAGGTCTCCTTCACGGCCCATGTTGTCGAATTTCTCTTGCGGCTGCCGCTCATAGCTCTGGTGATGGTTTATTTTACAAAATTCTTGAAAATAGATGCCCATTATTCAGAGATGATCGTAGCGTTTAACTGGTTATGGGTTCTTTCCAACTATATTATCCTGCCGCTTTCCATGCTGATCAGCACGGGGATCATACCCATCGAAGTCGGCACGTTGCTGGTGGTGGTGGTGGCGGTTTATCTTGAGCTTTATGTCACATGGTTCCTGTTTAAACAGTCCCTTAAAATCAGCGGCTGGCTCGCCTTTGGCGTTATGATATTCAAGGCCCTGTTCACCCTTTCCGTCATGCAGGTGATCATTCGGATTTTTTGACGGATTTTTTGAGTAATTTTACGGATAATCCACATTCATAAAATATAATCCCTCAGGCGGGGCATTATAGGCCAGGGCTTTACGGTCGCGGGCGTCCAGCGAATTTTCAAGGTCTTGCCTTGTCCATTTGCCGCGCCCCACGTAATAGAGTGAGCCGACCATGGAGCGCACCTGGTGATGCAGGAATGATCGGGCGGACGTGTCAATATAGATATTATCGCCTTCGCGTCGCACATCCAGTTGCTCAAGAGTTTTGAGCGGCGATTTTGACTGACAGTCGACGCTGCGAAAGGTGGTGAAATCATGATGACCGACCAGAATCTGCGCCGCCTCATGCATTAAATCCGTATCCAGCGGAAATTTCACATGCCATGCCCGATCCTTCTGAAAGGTCAGCGGCGCGCGGCGGTTGATGATATGATAGCGGTAATAGCGCTTTGTCGCCGAAAATCGCGCTTGAAATTCTTCTGTCACCCGTTCTGATTTGAGTATGGAGACCGGTTGTTGTTTCAAATGGAAATTAAGCGCATCCATGACCTTAAACGCCGGGTAATCTTGCGGCAGGTCTACTTGGCAGACCATGCCAGCGGCATGAACGCCGGCATCGGTACGCCCCGCCGCGAAGAAAGTCACTTGCTTGTGGCAGAATTTTTGCGCGGCTTCGGCTAAAATGCTCTGCACGGAACGCCCTTCATTCTGCCTTTGCCAGCCCACAAGGCCGGCCCCGAAAAACTCCAGAGTCAATTTAAACCGGAATATGGGATTTTCTTCCGTCATGAGAA
>JALSHF010000170.1 GCA_026982375.1 Emcibacter sp.
CTGAAAGTCCGCGTCTGTGACTGCAATTATACTCATTGTTTTTAAATCCTTTTGTAAATTAATTCACCTTTTCTGCCATAGGCTAAATGTAGGAAGCCGCCCCCCTTGCGTCAAGGAAAACAATGAAACAATTTTCTGTGATCAGAAGATGACCTGATCAAGGGCCCCTGCGGGCAATTCCATCAAATGAGCAATATCTGTCCATAACAACAGGCATTTAATCGATTTGTCCGGATAGATGTCGGATAATATGGCCCGGTAAGCGGCCATCTGCCGCAGATAAAGGCGCGGCACATGACCAGCGTCTTTTGGCGGCGGGCGATTGGTTTTATAATCCACAATCCAAACTTCGTGATCCAGCACCACAAGGCGGTCCACGATACCGGAAACCGGCACCCTCCCGACAAGTCCGACAATAGGCACCTCGGCGCGGCTGGATTTTGAAAATAACGCCGCAAATTCCGGCGCATTCAAAATCCCCAAAATTTGCGTCACGGTCTGTTTTATATCCGCCGGCGGCAAATCATAAGCAGGCTGGCTGAGAAAATCCTGCGCCGCCTGCGCCCGGTCAATTGAGCTTACGTCCGGCAATATTTCAAGCAACCGGTGAATAAGCCTTCCCCGGTGGAACCGCTGGTGATCACGGCCCTGACGCCTCGCGGCCAAGAGCGGGCTTATCACTGCGGGTTCTTCTTCCGCCGGGCGCGAAGGGCTTAAGGGCAGGGCCGGCGAAGGCTCCGCACGCGGTAGAACCCGCGCCCAGGCAGGCAGAAGGGCGTTACGCCGAGTTTGTTTCTTATCCGAAATGTCTTTTTCTACAGGAACCTTTTGCGGGCAGGTCAGGCGCATCAGAAAATCATCCGCCTCTCCCTGCGTTATGTTATATTCCCCCGTCGCCGCCATCACTTCAAGAGCCCGGCTAATGATGTCATACCAGCTTTGGGGGTTGCGGGCTTTTTTACCTTCCCAGCCGGTGATATAGAGCCGGTCTTCGGCCCGTGTCAGGGCCACATATAACAGCCTGAGATATTCCTGATCCTGCTTCAGGTTGATATCTTCGCGCGCCGCCTTGCAAGGCCCCAGTTCAAAATCACTTTTTTGCGGCCAGAATAATAATTCTTCATTTTTCGGCCCGGCCCAAAGAAGGGGCGAGCCGCGTTTTGGTATCTGGCAGCTATCGGGCAAAATGACGATCGGGGCCTGCAGACCCTTTGCGCCGTGAACGGTCATGATGCGTACCTGAGACTTTCCCTGATCCATATCCCGCTTGATTTCCACATTCCCCCGGTCAATCCAGCTTAGAAAACCTTGCAGCGATGAGACGTTATTGACTTCATAATCTGCGGCCAGCTGCAAGAATTCATCTATGGGGTCATTGGCCTCTTCGCCTAATCTGCCTAACAGATTTTCGCGGCCTTTCAGGCGCGTCAACAGATGACTGTAAAATTCAAACGGCGGCACTTTATCGGCATGGTTCGTCAGCGCCGTAAGGAGGTCGCAGGCCCGCTGAAAAATATCCCTTTCAGATTTACGCGCGAGTAACGCCGACCAGAGGCTGCCTCTGCGGTCATAAGCCAAATCAAAAATATCTTGCTCGTCAAAGCCAATGAAGGGGCTTTTCAAAACCACCGCCAGCGTTAAATCATCACTGGGCAACAAGACAAAATTACCCACGGCCATCAAGTCCATAACCGCAATCTGCTCGCTCAACAGCATTTTATCCTGCCCGGCAACGGGGATATTTCGCGCCTTTAAGGCTCTGATCATATAGTTATCAAATGCGGTTCGGCGGCGCACCAATATCATGATATCACCGGGCGTAATAGGCCGCGCGCGCGCGATTAATTCTTCACCGCTGTCCAGCCATGCGGCGATTTTATCCGCTATTCTGATCGCCAGCTTCATTTCAGGCGATTTTGAAGGCTGCTGGATCACGGGCGGCTGCCAGTCTTCGGTCTCTGGCACTATGGCCGCAGGCTCGGTCGGCCAAAGCTCTACCAGTCCCCCGTGATCCACGCGCGAAGGCTCATGAATAATTTCCTCCTGACTGAAAGACAGGGCATGGCGGCTTTCGGGGCTTTCAAAAACCCTGTCCACCAGATTAAGCACCGCCGCCGTTGACCGAAAAGACAGGGACAGATTCACATTGTGAAAAACATGATCCACATCCGCTGATTTTTTCTGAAAACTTCGCCGGTTTTCCACAAATTCTCTGGGGTCTGCCCGCTGAAAGGAATAGATCGACTGTTTGACATCGCCCACCGCAAAGATGGTTCGGACTTGCGCTGACCGGCTTTCGCCAACAAAAAATTCATTGGCCAGAGCCTTGATCACTTGCCATTGCTCGGGGTTGGTATCCTGCGCCTCATCAATGAGAATATGATCAACGCCGCCGTCCAGTTTAAATAAAATCCAGTCCGCAATAGCCGAGGATCCGATCAGGCCGCTCACCTTCAGGATCAAGTCATCATAATCCATCACCGCATGACGTTTTTTGCTGTCCTTAAAGGCCTCAAGCATCGCCGAGCCAATGGTCAGCAGGGCTGCGCTATTCTCAAGCAGGGTCATCAGCTTTAATTTTTCCGCGAGCTGTTGCAGCCGCTCTGCCTCACGGGTCATGGCCTCAAAAGCTGACGGATTTGATTCCGCCAGTTTTTTCGGCATTAATATTTTACGGATGTCCCCGCCCTTGGTTAAGAATACCGCCATATAGTCCCCAAGCTGTTTGGGGCGCATCGCGGGATGGGCCAGCCAATCTTGCATTCCCGCTGCGGTTTTCTGGTTTGCGGCGCTTCCCGTCGATAATATTTCTGCGGCAAGCCTTAAGCCGTCCCCATCGATGGCATCCTCCCGGCAAGCCGCCGCGATGATATTCTCTCTGGTGTCAGAGGCTTTAAACCCGAGCATTTTACGCATGGCGAGGATGGCCTGATCCAGCAGGCGGAACCGGCCCATCATCCGTTCAAGTCCGCTGCGTTGATTAATCAGGGCCCCAATCAGGTCGGCGAAGGTATTTTCGGTCACTTTGCGGGAAATATGCGTCAGGCTCTGCGCAAGATGCGGGTTAATTTCACTCTTTGCCTCTGTCAGAACCGCATCCCGCGCGCGGCTCAGATGTTCCAATGCTGTGCGTTCGTCCATGACCTGAAAATGCGGCGCGATGCCCGCTTCCAAGGGGAACCGGCCAAGCAATGACTGGCAAAAGGAATGGATGGTTTGGACTTTCAGGCCGCCGGGCACTTCCAGAACACGGGCGAATAATTTACGGGCATGATCCTGTTGCTCTATGCCGGGAAACGCGCCGGTCAACCCCATGATCTGCTCACAGAGAAATTGCTGGTCACAGGTCACCCATTCACCAAGTTTTTCATTGATGCGGTTGGCCATTTCCGCCGCCGCCGCCTTGGTGAATGTCAGGCAAAGAATCTTTTCAGGCTGGCCTTCCGCCAGCAATATGCGCAATACCCGATTGGTCAGAACAAATGTCTTGCCCGTTCCCGCAGAGGCCGCGACCCAGACAGAGGCATGCGGTTCTGAGGCCCGATTTTGTTCCAGGGTTGATTTGGGGAATGATGCCGTCATGATTCCTTACCCTGCCATTCACGGGTTCGGGCCAGATGGTCATATTCGCCGTAACCCAGATTATCCGGCCTTGGATTATTCAAATAGGGCGTATCTTCCAGATCAAATTTTGCAACCAATTGTGCCAGACCATCAAAAGAGGCCTTGATGACTTCTGTCACATCCATTTTATTACGGGCAGACAGATTAAAAGAGGTGATTTTTGCCACATCTTCCCCGCCTTTTAACTGCCAGTAAGATAAATCACTGACCGGGCCGGCTTTAAGCCCGTCAAAATTTCCGCCCTCTGCCATCAAGCCTTCCAGCGGCAATTGGGGCGCATAGCCGGCATAAATTTTCCGCTCCGTCGGGCTTTGTCCGGTTTTATAATCAATGATGCTATAGCTGCCATCGGCAAGTTGATCAATACGGTCGGCCTTTGCCGTCAGGATGAATTCGCCGCCGGGCAGGTCAAAGGCCATACGGCCTTCGATTTCTGTCGCCGCCGTTTTATGATAGGGCCGGCGCGTTTTTTCCTGTTCGACAAACCACTCAGCCACATGAACAAAGCGCGGCCACCAAAAGGCGCGTACCGCCGGGCGGTCCATATAATTTTCAAATTTTTGCCGGCCTATATCAATTAATGCCGCCTTGGCGTCATCCGGAAGCTGGTCAGAATATTTACCCATAAAATCATCCAGAACATCATGAATGATCGTGCCTTTATCCGCCGCGCCCGGATCGGCATCGAGCGGGTCTAGAACTTTAAACTTCAAAATATAGCGGGCATAAATACTATAGGGGTCCTGCATCCATTTCTGAATGCCCGTCACCGATAATTTTCGCGGGCGGCAGGTCACGGGCGGGGTGGGGCGCGGCGGCACTATCTCCTTCTTCTCAAGGGGCAGGTCAAGCGCCCTGTACCATGCAAGCCATGAAGAAATATCTGGCTTGAAAATATCAGGTGCCACCGCGTCAAGGCGGCTTAACCACCGGGATTTAACCGTCGGCGCGGCATCCATTTTTTCTGATCGGGTGAGCACCACTTGCGGGGCCGAGGCCGCCTGTAAAAAATCATGGGCCGACAGGCCGATTTTCTGTTCAAGGGGCGGCAGGCCGAAATCTTTGCGCATGGGGCGGCTCATCCAGGGGTCAGCGGCCGGTTCCGGCGGCCAGCTCCCCTCGTTCAGACCCGCAAGTATCACCAGATCCGCATGTTGAAGCCGGGCCTCCAGCGGGCCCCAGATATTCAGCCTTGGGTGCTGGCCATATTTGGGCCGAACCGTAATGCCGCCCATGAAAACATCCAGCAATGCCGGATAATATTCTGATTTTAGCCGGGGCAAATAAAGCGCGGCCTGATGCAGCTCTTCAATCAATTTGGCGGCTTCTTCGCCCGCATCCCCGTGCCATAATCGCTCTGCCCCCGATTTATCAAGAGACGCGCACAGGCTTTCCGCCATATCAATATGACCGATCAGCAGGGCCTCAAAGGATGTATCCTTCTGCGCCATGATCTGCTCAAAGGGTAGGATCAGGGCGGATGTGGCCTGCCACCAGTCCTTTAAATCTTGCAAGTGTGTAATGGCAGAAACAGGGCTGACGCGGTTTTCTGCATTTTTCCGAGTGGCTTTTTTTAAAGCCATCTCGATCGCCGTGGTGATCCCCGCGCATCCGGCCTGCGGACGCGGGCCGCGCAGAATATATTCTTCCAACAGGCGGGCCATCTTTCGAAAATGTCCAACCTCCTGTCCGCCCGCGCATAACGGATGTTTCAATACGGATAACAGCGGCACAGGGGCGGTTCCCTCACCGATCATTTGCGCCGTCAGTCGCAGGAAAATACCCGCCGTTGTATTGAAAAGCGGCGTCCCCGCACTGTCATCAATCAAAATATCCCAGCGTTTCATCTCACCGGCCACCCGCCGGGCCAGCTGCCGGTCGGGGGTGACCAATGCGGCCGTTTTGCCGTCTGTTTCCAATGCTTCGCGCAGCATCAGGGCGATGATCCCCGCCTCTTCCCTCGGACCCGGGGCCTCTATCCGGCTGAAATTCTTCGTCGCCGCCGTCAGATCAAGATCAAGAAAGCGCCATTGATCTGTGGTTTCTGCCGGGCGCATAACCTCTCGCAGCAGGTCATTCCGCGCGCGGCGATGGTCAGGAATATCATCATCAAGCCATTCTTTAACCACATCCCGCTCCGCCTCAATGACAGACAAAAGATGTTTCATGGTGGCTTGCGGGTGGGTATCATCAATGGCGTCCCAGCTTATATCATCCATGAAAAGGTCAAGACCGGGCAAAACCACCATGCCTTGCGGCAGGCGCGAAATAACCTTCAACAGGTCTGCCGTGGCCGGAATGGAGCCCGTGGAGCCCGCAACGATTATCGGATGGCCCGGGGGATTTTCCAGCCATTGCTCCCGCAGGCCATCCAACAAAATATTACGGCGCAGGGCCACATCCGAAAATCCGGTCGGGGCCAGAATATCCGGCCAATGTTCGGTCAGAATTTTCAAAAAATCCAGAGTCTTTTGCCAATGGCTGGCATATTCAGAAGGCACCAGTTTTTCCAGCTCCCTGAAGGTTAACCTCTCGGTCTGAACATGATCCAGAAATTGTCCAAGGGCGCGGGCCAGAATAGCAGATTGGGCAACTTCCGGCATACTGCCTTCTGACTTGTGGCTCCAGCGGTTAATGATATCCATCAGCAGCATCTGGCGCATGAAGGGCGGGATCGGCGGGGCCAATTCCCTTTCCCATGTGGCCTGCATCAGATTACCCGATAAAAACAGATCATCCTCATCCACATCACCGATGGGTTCAATGCGCGGCAATATCAAAGATTTTCCGCCGGACGCCCGCAGGAAGGCATCCCGCAATGACCGGACAGCCCGCCGGTTGGGCAACAGAATAAGCACATCACTTAATGTTAAGGGATCATCGCCAAATCGGCAGCGGATACCCCGCACCAGCCCATCCACAAATGAGCTATGAGAAGCCAGCGTGTAAATTTCCGGTGCCTGTTTTAACCGTCCTGACATTTAATGACCATATCCTCCACATCGTCCCGGGCCCCGGGCGTGCCCACATGGTACCATGGCCCGTCATGAATCATACCAAATAAACGCCCGGATTTTTCCGCCCGGTCAAATTGTTGCCGCAGGGAGAAAGGGCCATCAGGAGAATTCTCGAAACAACCCGGCTTGATGATCATGATACCGCCATAAACATAATCCGCCTGCAAGTCCTGCCCGCGCGCGGTAAGCCGGCCTTTGATGTCCCGGTGATAATCCCCGGCGGCATCATAACCAAAGGCCTTGTGGCGTGGCACCAAAGCCATGAGAATATCCATGCCTCCCGCCTGCCAGAAGGCCTGCATTTTATGGAGCATCTGGCCGTGACCAGCCCCCGGCACATCCTGCCAGATCATATCACTGTTCAAAATGAAAAACGGGTCATCGCCCAGATATTTCAACGCATTTTTAACCCCGCCGCCGCTGTCCAGAAGCTGATCGCGCTCATCAGACAGGGTCAGGGTCAGGCGATGGTCATAATAGTCATCCACAAAATCTATCATGTGATCCGCCAGATAATGCATATTGATCACCACATCCCGCACCCCCGCCGCGCATAAGCCATCCAAAGACCATGAGATGAGTTCTTTGCCCGCCACGGTGATCAATGGTTTGGGGCAATGGGCCGACAGGGGCCGCATGCGCTTGCCCAATCCGGCGGCCAGAATCATGGCCTTCTGCGGCATGAAGGATTTTGGCAGAAAAGCCTGAGCGCGCGTTTTCCCTGATATATGGCCCTTCAGCCAGTGCCGTATGGGAGCCAAGGCCGGATGCTGCAAGTCCTTTTCGAACATTTTCCAGACCGCAGGAATTTTATCAAGATAGGCCGCCTTGCCGTCCCGCAGGTAAAGCCGCGTGAAAATACCAATGATCTTGGCATTGCGCTGCGCCCCCAGAATGGCATAATCGCGGTTGAAATTCTGCGGGTTCCGGCCCGTCTCACGGATATATTTATCACGCATCTCCTGTTCCAGCTCCCCCGAAACCTCACGCCGCGCATCCTGTAATAAAGAGACCAGATCATAGGCCTTGTGACCGATGACCGCATCCTGAAAATCAAGCAAGCCAAGTTGCGCCAGCCCCGTCCCGCCCGCCCGCAACATCAAATTTTCCGCGTGATAATCGCGCAGCACCAGACAATCAATATCTTTGGTCACCGGCAGCAGAATATCGCGCCACAGACCGATAAATGTCTCTCTATCTTGCGGCGGTAACGGCCGACCGGTCAGGGCGGGCATATACCAATCCGTGAACAGGCCAAGCTCCTCAAGCAGCAAATCCATATCATAAGGGGCCAAAGAATGATGTATGTCATCCCCGACCGGCAATGTTTCGGGCGCAGAAGATTCATGCAGTTTAATCAAGCCGTTAACGGCAAGCTCATAGAGCGCCTTTTCCTGCGCCGGATCACACGCCAATATTTTAGCGAACAGATCATCGCCCATATCTTCCAGCAGTAGAAAACCATCCTTTATATGGCTGGCCAATATCCTTGGGGCGCAAAGGCCGCGTTCATTCAAATGACGGGCCACCGCAATGAAGGGCCGGACATCCTCAAATTCCGGCGGCGCGTCCATCAGAACGGCGCGCTTCTGGCCCAATGTCAGCCGTTCATAACGCCGAAAAGAGGCATCGTCGGCCAGCGGGCGGCGTTCGGCGCTGCCCCAACCATGCCGGGTTAAAAATTCCGCGCTGCGGCGGTGGTGGTCTGTCATGAAATAAAGTCTTTTTTGAAAACAGGCTTTAGTCTTTCCTGCCAGACCCTGTCGCCGATGAGGCTTAATTTTCGCCCAATATTATTCTGGTCATTATTCTGGCCATTATTCTGGTCTGTAATTTCGCAAATTTCCAGACGAAGCGTCAGAAAGCCGGCCGGAAGGTGGGGGCCAAGTTTTGAGGGCCATTCGATCAGGCTCGCCGCCGTATCAAAGGCCTCTTCGATGCCAAGCTCAAAGGCTTCTTCGGGATGTTCCAGACGGTAAAGGTCCATATGCCATATGGTTGGAACATTCGGGTTTTCCCTCAAACTATTCGGGGAGGGATCATAAATCTGCACCAGATTGAACGTGGGGCTTGGCACATCGCCCTCATACCCCCGCGCCTGAATGATGGCCCGGCACAGGGTCGTCTTTCCCGCCCCAAGGCCGCCGTCAAGGGCCACCACATCACAGGCGGCCAGCAACGGCGCAAAACGGGCCGCAAAATCCTTTACCGCCGCCATGTCATCAAGGGCAAGCTCGGCAAATATTTCTGGATGAAATTCTGGCTTCTGCATTTCCTGCGCCTTTATTCCCCGGCCACACTTATTTGTGCGGGCAAACCGATCCTGACCGGAAGAGTCAGCGTCATGCAGGTTCCCTCATTCAGACTTGACTGAACCTCGATCTTGCCGCCGTGCAGCTCAACAAAACTGCGAACAAGTGAAAGACCCAGTCCCGCGCCATGCTCATTGGGAACATTGCTGCCCGTGAAGAATTTTTCAAAAATTTTATGGATTTCTTCCGGCCTGATCCCCACACCGCTATCCTGAATAATGATGATATAATTCAGGTTATCCTGACGAACGGCCAAATTTATAGTCCCATGGGACGGCGTAAATTTTACCGCATTACTCAACAGATTATAAATCGCATGCTGGATTCTCTTGGAATCCCCCCAGACAGGTGACATTTTTTCGCCGTTGTCCACAAGTAAATCAATATCTTTTACCTTGATCCGCTCCTGCAATTGTCCGACCACCTGAGTTAAAACAGACGGCACTTCAAACTGATCAATGTCGAGGGTCAAACCGCCGGCCTCGATAACAGACAAGTCCAGAATATCGTTGAATAATTCCAGCAATTGCCGGGATGCCGCGAGGATATTATGCATATAGCCATGCTGCACATCATTCAATGGCCCTTGATATTCTTTTTCCAGCAATTCAGAGAAGCCTATAATACTATTGAGCGGCGTACGTAATTCATAGGACATATGGGCCAGAAAGTCGGCTTTGATTTTATCCGCTTCCTCAAGGGCCTGATTACGTTCCCGCAAGGCTTTTTCAATGGCAAAGCTGTCAGAAACATTGATAAAGGTAATCAAGGTTGCCCCATCGGGCAATGGCACCACAGAATAATCAAGCACGCTGCCATCCTGCCTTTTCAACCGACCAGAGGAAATTTCTTTTTTTACTTCCCCGCCAACAATAAGATTTTTCAATTCGGTTATCTGATGACTGCTGCCGTAATTCTCCGCGCAACTGTCCATCACTTCTGCCGTATGGGGGGCCCCGTCCAGAAAATCCCGGGATAATTTCCAAATATCCAGAAACGCATCATTATAGAGCTGAAGGCAACCGTCAATACCAAAAACCGCCAAACCTTCATGCAGGTTATTCATGGTTTCTTTCTGCACGGCAAAGAGCGTATTATATGACCGCTCGAGGGCAAAATTATCAGTAACATCCTCATAAAACACCAGCAATCCCCCCAAGGGATGAGGCTGGGTCACCACACGCAGTGACGTATTGTCCGGCAGATGCCACATTTCCTCTACCGGATCCAAAATATGGGTATAGGCGGCCAGCTGCGCGGCTTTCCATTCCGGGAAATTTGCCTGTTCCGGCAATCTTCGGGCTTCGCGCATCGCCTCCAATAGCTCCCCATGGAGGGGGTGGTTAAGGAGCAGGCTGTCCGATAGGTGCCACAGACGACTAAAGGCGCTATTATAATATTCGAGACGCTTGCCGGAGGTAAAAATGGCCACCGCCGTTGATAATTTATTCAATGTTTCCGAATGAGATTCCGTATGATGAATTAATTCACCTCTGGCTTTTTCAAGTTCTGTTATATCCTGCGCATAGCCCATACAACCCATATTATCTTTATCTATGCGCACAGGAATATTATAAATATCAAGGGCGCGGCGCTCCCCCCGAATGACAACAAAATGTTTTTCTTTATAAACTTCATGCGTTTCTCTGGCCATAGCCGCCGTATCTCGTGCGGTTTTGCCTATGGTGCTGGTGATCAATTCCAGTCCTTCTGAAATAACCTCATCCGCCGACGCGCCATCTACGGCATCCACATAGGCCTTGTTGACCCATATGAGCTTTAAATTTTCATCCCGCAGCCACATGGGCAATTGCATGAGATTGCCCGTATTTTCGAAAAAGTTGAGCCTCTTGCTGATATTGCGAACATCCCGTTCTTTAAAGGCGGCGATATTCTCCTCTGCCGTTGCCTCCCGGAACCAGACGATAGACCCCTCTGAAATATGACCATCCGTAAGGGGCTCCCCCGTCACAACAATATTTCTTTTTTGGGCCTCAAGAAAAAATACCCTGCGAAAACTTTCCCCGTATGCCAACAGTTTTTCAAGACTTTCCGTGAGAAGATCAAATTGTTCCTGTGAAAAAGCAACAGCCTCTCCCCTCAGGCAATCCAGTTCTGTGCGGTCACTGTCGATACCCAGCCAATTTTTAATATCGTCAAGCGGGGATATTTCCCCCTGCTTATCCCAGGTCACCGAAAGCCCTTTGCGCGAATTCAAGAGAAGAGATTGCCGATAATTATCTCTCTCAACCCGGATTAACCTGTCGCGCAACCGTTTGCGGTCCAGGGCCACCCATAAGATCAGGCCTGCTGCAAAGACAAATAATATTCCCATATATAGCAAGCTATTATCAGCCATATCCCCAGATATAACCGGCGCAGCAACCGCCGTAGGAATGACGCCCACTGCCAACGCCAGTGCTAATGTCATCAGGTTGAATAGCTTTGACGGTCCCCTGACCATAATCTCTTCCACATCGATTATTTTTACATAGAATATCATAAACGATCAAAATAAAAAAGGAAGCACCATATTGACGTCAGAAAGTTTTAAGGCCTGATGTCATGCGTCACATCAGGCCTTAAATATTTTTCAAAATATCAAGAAGAATTAATACCGGTAATGATCCGGCTTGAACGGGCCATCAACACTGACATCGATATAATCCGCCTGCTCTTTCGTAAGTCTGGTCAATTTAACGCCCAGCTTTTCAAGGTGAAGCATGGCAACTTTCTCGTCCAGATGCTTGGGCAGGACATAAACTTTATTGTCATAATTCTTGTGGTTTTCCCATAATTCTATCTGGGCCATAACCTGATTGGTGAAAGAGGCGCTCATGACAAAGCTGGGATGCCCTGTCGCACAGCCAAGATTCACCAGGCGGCCCTTGGCCAGAACAATCAGACGTTTGCCATCCGGGAAAACAACCTCATCAACCTGTGGCTTGACTTCTTCCCAAGTGAAGTTTTCCAACGCGGCAATTTGAATTTCTGAATCAAAATGGCCGATATTACAGACAATCGCCCGATCCTTCATATCCCGCATATGATCAAGCGTTATGACATCCTTGTTGCCCGTCGTGGTAACAAATATATCACCAATTTTAGCCGCCTCTTCCATGGTCACGACCTGATAGCCCTCCATGGCAGCCTGCAAGGCGCAAATGGGATCAATTTCAGTGATCAAAACCCGCGCGCCTTGATTGCGCAGGCTGGCCGCAGAGCCTTTGCCCACATCGCCGTACCCGCCAATAACGGCAATTTTGCCGGCAACCATCACATCGGTCGCCCGCTTGATGCCATCAACCAGACTTTCGCGGCAACCATAAAGGTTATCAAATTTGGATTTGGTCACACTGTCATTCACATTGATCGCCGGAACCGTCAGCCGGCCTTCCTTTTCCATTTGATAAAGCCGCAGAACGCCTGTCGTGGTTTCTTCGGAAATGCCCCGAATATCCTCAAGCAGTTCCGGAAAATCCTCATAAATCATCGCCGTCAGATCACCGCCGTCATCCAGAATCAGGTTAGGCCGCCAGCCATCCGGGCCAACAATCGTTTCCTTAATACACCAGAGGAATTCCTCTTCGGTCAGGCCCTTCCAGGCAAAGGTCGGGATATTGGCCGCCGCCATGGCCGCTGCGGCCTGATCCTGAGTCGAGAAAATATTGCAGCTCGACCAACGCACTTCCGCCCCAAGGGCAATGAGCGTTTCCATCAACACGGCTGTCTGAATGGTCATATGCAGGCAGCCGGCAATGCGGGCGCCCTTCAAGGGCTTGGCCGCGCCGAATTCCGCGCGCAGGGCCATAAGGCCCGGCATTTCAGTTTCAGCAATATTAATTTCCTTGCGGCCCCATTCGGCCAGAGAAATATCGGCAATTTTATAATCGGTAGTGTCGCTCATGACATGTCTTTCTTAATTTCAGGGTAAAATACAGAGCGCTTATAACAGCATATCACTGCAGCAACAAGCATAAAGAAATCTTTATATTGTTATATAATAAAGGCTAATCTTTAAAGAATCCCTAACCTCTCCCGCGCCAAGTATAAAATCTTATAAAATTATTTGATCTGATGATGTTCCAGCTTAAAGGTCACCAGACCGTCGGCGGCAGCCATGGTATATATATTATTTTCCTGTGATATAATTGTTC
>JALSHF010000171.1 GCA_026982375.1 Emcibacter sp.
CTGATGGACCGTTTTGGGGTTGAGGGCGAGATGCTACGCATTTTATATGGCGGTTCTGTCAAGGCGTCAAATGCCCATGAGTTAGTGTCCGTTTCTAACGTGAACGGGGCATTGGTTGGGGGAGCAAGCCTGAAAGCGGAAGATTTTTATGGTATTATTGCCACTTATCAATAGGGGAGAATTTCAATAGGGGGCATTTTCTGTGCAATATACATTTTACGCTAGCCATATGAAACAGATTAGAGTAAAAGCCATTTAAATCAATTATTAATACAGATAATAAAAGAGTTTGAGATATGCAAGAGATTGTTCTTGTTGTTCATTTAATTTTGACAATTAGCCTTGTGATACTGGTCCTTATTCAGAAGTCCTCAGGCGGCGCACTTGGAATCGGCGGCGGCGGTGGCGGGCAGGGCGGCATGATGGCTGGCCGTAGTTCGGCTACTTTTCTGACACGTGTTACGACATATATTGCCGTCGGGTTTTTTGTCACGAGTATGGGCCTTGCGGTGATAGCGAAACAGCAGACTGCGGATAGTTCGGTGTTTGATGTTGACAAAAAAACCATTGAACAGACGGTGCCAGAAGACAGAACAGAACCTGTTATTCCGGATTCTGAATAAAGTAATTTAGCCTATAAGCCGCGCCGGATATCGTTCAAGAGCTGGGGCTGGTGTATGTGAAAACGGGCTGCTTTTGTTATTATGCAGGCCCCAAAATATTAATATTTGTTCGGGATAGTTATCTGCCAATGGCACGTTATATTTTCATTACAGGCGGCGTTGTTTCTTCTTTGGGGAAGGGCATCCTGTCCGCAGCTCTGGCTGCCTTGCTTCAATCTCGCGGCTATACGGTGCGACTCAGAAAACTTGACCCCTATTTGAATGTTGATCCCGGCACCATGTCGCCTTATCAGCATGGGGAGGTTTTTGTGACCGATGACGGCGCGGAAACCGATCTTGACCTTGGGCATTACGAACGTTTTACAGGTGTGCCGTCAAGAAGAAGTGACAGCGTCTCATCCGGACGTATATATAGTGATATTCTGGCCAAAGAACGGCGCGGGGATTATTTGGGGGCAACGGTTCAGGTTATTCCGCATGTCACCAATGCTATCAAGGAATTTGTGGTCTCGGATATTGACTCTGATACTGATTTTGTCTTATGCGAAATCGGCGGCACCATTGGTGATATTGAAAGCCTGCCATTCATGGAGGCTATACGCCAGCTTGGTAATGACCTTGGTAAAGCGAATGTCTGTTATATTCATCTCACGCTTGTGCCCTATCTTGCCGCTGCGGGAGAATTAAAAACAAAACCAACCCAGCATTCTGTCAAGGAACTGCGAAGCATTGGTATTCAGCCTGATGTATTGGTTTGCCGCTCTGAGCATGAAATAGAGGACGGGGATCGCCGTAAAATTGCACTTTTCTGTAATGTGCGGGAATCCGCTGTTATTCAGGCCCTGGATGCCAGCAGCATTTATGAAGTTCCGCTGAATTATCATGCCGAAGGACTTGATGCCGAGGTTTTATCATCATTTGGCATTGACCCGGGGCTGACCGACGCCGACCTTACGCGCTGGCATGAAATTATGGGGCATGTCAGTTCGCCGGAGGGCGAAGTCACCATTGCCGTTGTCGGAAAATACACCGAATTGAAGGATGCTTATAAATCTCTGATCGAGGCGCTCGTGCATGGCGGTTTTGCCAATAATGTCAAAGTTAACCTCGAATGGTTTGACGCCAAAATTTTCGAAGACGACACGGATTTATCTGCACATTTTGAGCATGTTCAGGGCATATTGGTGCCCGGTGGATTTGGGGAGCGCGGCGCGGAGGGGAAAATTGCTGCGGCACGTTTTGCACGCGAGCAGAAAATACCCTAT
>JALSHF010000172.1 GCA_026982375.1 Emcibacter sp.
GAGGCCCAGCGAAGCCGGGCCCCCATACAGAAATATGCTGATCTGATTGCCGGCTGGTTTGTTCCGGCGGTTGTCATCATCGCCATTGTTGCCTTTGGGGTCTGGTATCTTTTTGGGCCGGAACCTGCTTTTGCCATGGGGTTCATTGCCGCTGTTTCCGTATTGATCATTGCCTGCCCCTGCGCTGTTGGCCTTGCGACACCCATGTCGATCATGGTGGCGATGGGACGGGGCGCACAATCCGGCGTTCTGATTAAAGATGCAGAATCACTGGAAATATTTGCCAAAGTGGATGTGTTGATCGTTGATAAAACGGGAACTTTGACCATTGGCAAGCCTCTATTGACTGATGTGCTGCCCATGAGTGGCTTTACCGTACAGGAAATACTTTCCTCTGCGGCCAGTCTTGAAAGCAGAAGTGAGCATCCCTTGGCGACGGCCATTGTCGCTGGGGCAAAGGGTAGGGATATTATGTCGCCCCATATTGAAGATTTTGAAGCCGTGACGGGTAAGGGCGTGAAAGGTCTGGTTGAGGGTCGCAGCGTCGCTCTGGGTAATGCTAAAATGATGGAGCTGCTGGGTATTTCAATACAGGAAACGGCCCGTCTGGCCGAAGATATGAGACGTCAGGGCAAAACCGTGATGATGGTTGCCATTGATAATCAACTGGCGGGTCTGGTGGCCGTTGCTGATCCTGTAAAGGAAACCACGCCTGCCGCGTTAGAGCTATTGCGGGAGCAGGGGCTTCATATTGTGATGGTGACCGGTGATAATGACATTACCGCCAGAGCCGTGGCCGGCAAACTGGGTATTGATGACATCAGGGCGGATGTATTGCCGGAAGGCAAGGTCGCCATCATCAAAGAATTTCAGGCATCAGGCTCTATCGTCGCCATGGCAGGGGACGGGGTCAATGATGCCCCGGCATTGGCGCAGGCCGAAGTCGGGATTGCCATGGGAACCGGGGCCGATGTCGCCATGGAAACTGCCGGCATTACTTTGGTAAGAGGGGAATTGAATGGCATCGTGCGCGCCCGCAGGCTATCAATCGCCACCATGCGGAATATCAAACAGAATTTATTTCTGGCGTTTGTTTATAACAGTCTGGGCATTCCGGTGGCGGCGGGCATATTATTTCCCTTCTTTGGCATCTTATTGTCCCCGATCATTGCCGCAGCGGCCATGAGCCTGTCATCCCTGTCTGTTGTCAGCAATGCGTTAAGACTAAAAATCACCCGGATTTAAAATTATATATCTAGAGCAATATCAGGCCAGAATATCCGTTCTATGAGCCTTGGAGATTTTGTTTAGGGTTACTGTATCTATTCCCGCCTCATCTGCAAAATAAGGCCATTTTAACACGGCGGTCTGGACTTGATTTAATATTTCTTCTGCCCGCCCCCGCTTCATTGAAAGAAGTTTGGCGCAAGCCCGAAAGTCCTCTATGTCAAATAGGTCACGTTTGCCATTCATCGACATTTGATGACTGCCCGTCCAGACGCCGCTTGGGTTATAGCTGTAGGTAACATCAAAAGCAGGTGACAAAGACCAGCGGCCCGCCCTATTCATCAAAAAGGCAATATTTTTAACGTGATCATCCTGATTACGGGAAATGATATTAAAGGCCATGCGACGAAATTGTTCTTCTGTATCATCCATTCCCAAGCCAAGCTTGCGGATGGTTTGAAAAGCCTGCTCATAAGAATAAGCCCCGGCCTTCTTAAAATCATAATGCTCTATCGCGCCAAATGATTGCATATGAATTTTCTTGCCACTGTCTGAGCGATCATAACGCCTGGTCATGAAGTGGCTGCGACCATTCTCTTTTAACAGACGGCATTCCATCATGCGTATGCCTGCCTCTGTTGCCATTTTATAATAGGCATATTCAATCAAGCCGTATCCGGCGGGGTCTTCAAGTTCTTTATCTTTATTGCCTGAGACACCATCAAATTTCAGCAACCAATATGTGAAATTCTTATCTGCCTTTACCTGCCCTGAGCGGATCTCATTTGTGTCTGAGTTCCAGGCAATAATAGCTTTGGCCCGCGCCCCGCCCGCCGACGTACCGACTTGTAAAATTTCATTCAACGTATCTTCTCGATCCGGCACGGCAAAAGAGCCTTCAAGCTGATGTCGTCTGGTTAAAATTTCACTGGCCAGTTTTACCAGCGTATCAACGTCAATCGCCTTTGACTTGTTCGGCGCGGGCCCCTGCGCGGGCGCGTATTCCAGCGCCCCCATGCCGCGGTTTCCAGTATAGCAAAGACGTTCCACCGGATCGAAGCTCTCAGGAGTCCGGCCTTCTCTGGCAAGCCAGGCATTGATTAAAGCATTGCCAAAATCATCTGGCAGCGAGTCTGCGAGCAAGCCCGGAAGGCCATGAAATGTCTCGGTCGGGAGCGCCGGAAATGTATAAATCCGGTTGGAAAGGGGCATGGTAAACGGTGCCACCTCGATACCGCTGCTGGCAAAGGCCGGGTCATATTCAAAATTTCCGCGCCCACTATTCTTGTCCCAGCTGACCGCGCCAATTGTCTTGCCCCATAATTTTACTTCAGCATTCGTCATTCTTCATCCCCCCACGTCCACGCGTCAGCGTCTTTCACAGATTCTGCCACAGATTCTGCCACAGATTCCGCCACAGATTCCGTCGAAGAAGCGCGTTTGCGGCTTTTCCCCTGTAATTTTATTTGCTGTATCGGGCTTAGCGCCGGCTCTGGTACAAGCGCGTCCATATTATCCAGCAAATCAAGACGACGCAGCAAACGAATAAAGCTTGACAGCTGGGTTGACTGCCCGCGCTCCATACGATTGATCGTACGCACAGATACGCCCGCCTCCTTTGCCAATGCTTCCTGCGTTATATTGCGGTTCAGGCGATGTTGAAGAAGCCTCTCTCCCAATTGCCGTAACAAAGCCTCGTCTGATACATCATTTCTCATAACAAGCCAACTCTGTCTGATTAAACATCATTTCTATGGGTAATATGACATATTTGGCGGGTTAGATCAATGGGTATAATAAAGTTAACCAGTCAATAGTGGTAGATTACTATGTAAATTAATGGTTATTCTGTCAATTTTGTCTGGTTATATGTGTTTCTGATATTTATTTCTTAAAGGGATGAGGAAGTTTTCATAGTTGGAGTCTTAAGTAATAGTAGAGTTCTGGGAAGAGCAGCTTTCATGAAAAATATATATGGTATGATTGTGACCATGGGGGGCGTTGAATGAAATTGCTTACGATACACTTAAAGGGCAATTTGAACCTTAGCGGGTAATTAGGGTAAATTATAGATGCTGGCGCAAAAAAATATAGAGTATAATTGGCAAAAATCCATCAGCACGGTGTTTATTTTGTCCCTTGTCGGCATCTTGTTTTTTCAACAATTTGGAAGTATTTTGGGGCGATGGGAATCTATGGGGGCCTTTGAGCGTCAATTTCGGGCTGATCTTGTTCTATATCACGCGCCACCAAAAGAGAGTTTTGCAGCGCCGTTGTGGAAGGGTGTGCCTGCCACAATATATGATATCTTAAAGACCCATCCTGATATTGAACAGGTTTTCGGATATAATTCTTTCAATCATCGATTTCGTGTAGATAATAGCCCTAGGGGAGGTGATTTGGTTATCGCTGTCCCGCCGGATGAAATTCCGTTGGTATATCCTTTAAACCTATCGGTTGATTTGTTAAAAAATATAGCAATCCCCGGCGATGCGGTTGTCACGCAAAAATTTGCCGAGAAACATAATGTGGGACTTGGACAGAAATTTTTTTATAAAAAACAGCCTATACGTGTGGCTGGGATAGCCGGAATCAAGACTGATTATACTGCCCTTATGGTGATATCTTCAAATACTGCAACCTTAGTAAATATTGATACCAATAAAGAACCAATGATCATATCGGGGTATGGCGCTATGATGTTATATGGAGATATGGCACTATTGATACGTATTCATGATCAGGCGAATATCGAAACCGTCGCGGCACAGATTCGCGGGATGTTTAAAGGACAGCCCGTCATCGTGACAACACCAGATGAACTTGCGGCAAAAACAGGCCTTGGATTGCTGTTAAATAGTCGTGAAAATAAAAGCTTTTTAATCACGGCACTTTTCACTATTTTTGTCTGTGCCTTGGTGGCCACTCAAACCCTGAGGGCGTCTATTCTGTCCTATCAGGATGAATTTGCCATTTTTTTAGCCCAGGGGGTGAGTATTTTCAGTCTTCAACTGGTCGCTTTGGAAATGGCGTTCTGGTTGGGGGCCTTAAGCACAGCTGTTGCCCTCAGCGCAGCATTTGTCATGCAGGCCATTTTTTCAGCATTTAACGTTGAGTTTTCTTTATCTATGGCTTTAATCGGTTTTGTGGCGGCCCTTATGATGGTGATCGCCTTATTTGCCGGACTTGTATCCTGTTACGTCATAACAACGCTTGAAAAGAGAACACAATTACAATGACAAAATCGGCAGTCATAAAGGTAACAGGATTATCGAAACATTATCAAACACCGGCTAAACCGATTGTGGCGATAGATAATATTACGTTTACCCTTTACTCTCATCAAATGACGCTTTTCAAAGGGCCGTCAGGGTCTGGAAAATCATCCGTTTTGTCCGCTATCAGCGGTCTGTTAAAGCCGGATGCGGGAAAGGTAACCGGTTTAGGGCAGGATATATGGACCCTGAACAGACCAATGCGAACCCGGTTTCGGCGCAACCATTGCGGGTTTGTCTTTCAGAAAGTCGGGTTGTTTCCCGCCCTTACGGCCCTAGAGCAAATTATCACAATGCTGGCATTGATGAATGTGCCTGACAAAATCGCCAGGGAAAGAGCCCTTGAATGTTTGGAGCTGGTCGGGCTTTCTGATCGCTTTGACAGCAAACCGGGTGAATTATCAGGCGGACAGAACCAGCGTGTTGCCATCGCGCGGATGCTGGCCAAACGCCCGGATTTGATATTTTGTGATGAGCCGACCTCGGCTCTGGATGGAAAAACCGGATCCAATATAGCCGGGCTGCTCAGAAAAGTAGCCAAAGAGACCGGTGCCATGGTGTTTTGCGTCACCCATGATGACCGTTTGTCTGCATTTGCTGACCGGATCGTTGAAATTGAAGATGGTAAAATTATCAGTGATAATATGGTGGAAAAATAAAATGAGATTTTGGCTAAATTTTATAAAAAGTTTGTGGGGGTGGGCTCTTGTCATCATATTGATTGGGGTTGGCGCGTATATTTTCAGTATGGAGGGTAAAGGCGGCCAGGGTGCCGATTCCATGGCCATATTACCCCCCCCGAAAATCCCCTATTCACTCATCATTCGGGGTATTGTTAATATTAAAGGCGGGATTATAAATATATCCGCGCCCCGAACCGGAACATTCTCAGAGATCTATGTCAAAGAGGGTGAATATGTGGAAAAAGGACAGCTCCTTGCCGTGCAAGATGATCGGGACGACGAAATTAAAATTCGTTCTGCTGAAATTGCTATTGAAAATGCATTTATTCAGAAAAAATTTGATGAATTAAACTTAAACATTCAAAATCGTGAATTAACCCGCGCAAAACTTCAATTTGATCAGGGGGCCATTTCTGAACAAACATATGATAACGCAAAAGATCAATTTGAACGGGCGAAGCTAACTGTAGAAAAAAATAAAAGCTCGCTGGACGGCCTGCTTACGAACCTTGAAACGGCAAAAATAAACTTGGCACAGAGGCAGATTACGTCTCCTGTGGATGGTCAAATCCTGACAATATCTGTGAATGCAGGTATTGGTGTGTCGGCGGATAATGTTTCAACGGCCTTTCAAATTATTCCAAAGGCACCAAAATATATCCGGCTCAAACTTGACGATAGCAATATTGATAAAGTGTTTATAGGCCAGGATGTCGTCATATCTCGTGAAAATAACAGTCAACAAACCTATGAGGGGCGCGTTTCCCATATCGGCAATGTTTTTGCGTCGATATTATCAGATAATCAGGGGGGTAATACAGTTGACGTAATTGTCGATGTTGACACGCTTCCTTTCCGTTTGGGTCAAACAGTGCTTGCTAAATTTAAGAACCAAAAACCGAGCGTGTCAAATGACGCAGCGCAAAAATAAGGCCGTATTAATGTTGTTATTCAAAATATTTTCAGTGATTTTGATGATCGGTCTTTTGACAAGTTGCGGATATAATAAAAATTTCTCTGACCCTGATCACGAGATTTATAAAAATATTGTTAAAATACATTCCGCCGTCGTACCAGAGACATGGCAAACCCAATCACGTGAGTCACATATATCTTCATTATCATGGAATGATTTTTCCGACCCCAGATTAACATATCTGATTAAACAAGCTTTTCTGGATAATCTAACCTTGAGAGACATACGGTTAAGATTGAAAAATGCGCATATAAGTTTAGAACAAGCAAAAACAGGGCAAAGGCCCTCTCTTTCTTTAGGGAGATTTGATGCGAATCTCTCTCATACAAATACTGGGATATCGAGTGAAAGCTATTTATTAGGGGCCGCATCGAGTTATCAGGTTGACTTATGGGGACGCATTGAAAATAGCATTTCGCAACCTGAAATAGCATTAGAGAGTCAAGAAATAAACCTGATCGCTTCAAAAATTACGATTGCGCAAACCATCACTGCTCTTTATTTTGATCTTCGTGCTCAAGACGAATTAATCAGATTACAAAAAGAACAAATTCTTATTCAGGAAAAACAAAGAGACCTGTCCCGGGTTAGATTATCCGCAGGCGTTATAACAAGCTTAAACGTTGATCAGATAGACGTTAGCATTCAAAGCCTTAAAAGTAATTTGGAAGCACAAATTGCCAGACGCTTCTCCCTTGAAAGATCGCTCTCTATAATATTAGGACAATCACCACAAAGATTTAAACTGTTGCCACGGGATTTTATAATGACGCCCATTCCCCGCTTAAAACCTTTTCTTCCTGCGGAAACCTTAAGGCAAAGACCAGATCTAAGAATTGCAGAAAACAGTCTTCGTTCAGCGGATATATCCGTAGATACCGCCAAAAAAGCGTGGCTCCCTAACTTAAGCCTCAGCGGGTCAGCAAATTTTAGGTCAATCACTTTATCGGATTTATTAACAGGAAATGCTTTCTTCTCACAAATAGCGGCAGGATTTTCAGCATTGATTTATGATAATGGTAATAGAAAAAGAGGCCTTAGAAGAAGCCAGATTGTAAAGGAACAGAGTTTACTTAACTACCAGCGCGTGATTTTGTCCGTCTTGTCAGAGGTGGAAAATGCTTTAACTTCTCAAGAACAGAATATACGACAAATTGAAATCCAGACGCTACAAGAACAAGCGCAAGAACGGGTTACCAGGGCCACACAAGTTCAATATGAGACAGGTGTCGTAAGTGCCTTCGACCTCATCCGTGAGCAGGGGAACGAGTTAAGGATTCAGCAAAACAAAATAAGGAATTGGCAGGCAGGAATGAGAATAAGTGCGAATATACTCGTTGTTCTTGGCGTTAGCCCCGATGTAGCCCCTTAAAAACAAACCCTTTTCCAATTATTATAGTGCGTTTTCTTCTCTTTCCCATTGCAGGATGCTTTCTTTGCTATGGCGCTCTATCGTGACAGGATAGACAACTGCCAGGGCAGCAAGGAAATTGTCAAAAGACCCCGTCTTAAAACTTCCGCTTATTCTAAGCTCTCCAAGGCTGCTATCACCAAGGACGACCTGATGTTTTGAATAGCGGTTAAGTTCATCAATCACATCGGCCAGAAGTTCATCTTCGAAATCCACGCGTCCCTGCCGCCAGCTGGTAACCTTATCAAAATCTATTTTTACAACAATAGGAGGGCTGCTGGTAGGGGCGACAAAACGTTCTCCCGGGGTTAATTCAACGGGGGCGGGTGAATTTTTTATATTCTTTGTTTTTATCCTGATTTCATCGATCAGAACTTTGCCTTCCAGAAGCGTTACGGACGTGCCCTTGTCATCGGTTCGGACTTCAAACTGGGTACCAATAGCGGTTATTTTTTGATCACCGGCTATGACAACAAAGGGGCGCTTGATATCTTTTGCTACCTCAAATATAGCTTGCCCGTGGGTAAGTATGACCAATCGCCGTTTTGCGGTCAAATGCGTACGTATCTTGGTATTGGTGTTCAAATCGACCAGAGATCCATCGGCGAGCTTTATGGTAGAACGCTCCCCAATCGCCGTTTCCAGCATGTCGGATGTTTTTATTTCTTCTAAAGCATCAGGGGCAGGATAATGCGAGGGAAGCCCGGACAGGGTCAATATCCCAAGGATCATTGTCGCGGCAATACTAATAGCGGCTATCATATATTTCTTTTTATATTCTGGTTTTTTCAAGGCCGCCATACGCAACATTTTAATATCCGGGTCATGACGGATATTGTCAAGGGATTCCAGAGACAGGGTAATCTCATCATAGATTCTCTGATGCGCCCCTGATTGTGATATCCAAAGACTAAAGGCCCTTTGGTCTTCTCGCGTTACAGTGTCAGATCGCAGGATCACATGCCAATGGCAGGCCTGATCATGAATGTTATCATTCGGTAAGTTGGGATAATGACGGGTCATATTTTATTCCACCTTTCCCGTTATATGTTTAATAGCTTTCATCATATGCTTTTCTACCGTGCTGACAGATATATCAAGATGGACGGCAATTTCATGGTATTTCATATCTTCAAATCTTTGCAATATAAAGATTTTTTGCGTTTTTTCAGGAAGCTCCAACATGGCATTTTTGAGAAATCTTACCTGATCCCGACCTATTAATATACGTTCAGGAGAGATATCTTCATGGGCATGAAGAGCCTCATCAAAAAGCTGATGGTCATCTTTACGTGTTTTCTGTTCTCGACGAAAGCGATCCCGCAGGATATTTGCCGCTATTTGAAACAAATAAGCCTGAGGGTTTTCAATTTCACTTTGGCCATGTCGTCGTATCAAACGATAAAAAACTTCCTGAATAAGGTCATCCACTTCCGCCTGCACCCGCACCCGCCGGCGAAAGAACCGCTCAAGCGGTCTGCTGTAGGTGGCCATCAACAAGGATAGCTGGCCATCGGTGGCAGTAGCAGCTTTGGAGCCGAATTTTGTCATATTTTTTGTCTGGAAGTCATTCATCAAGCCCTTCTTTGATCAAATATCTTATATAGCTTCGGTGGGCACGCGTGCCTTCACTCCCGCGCCGTTCATGACTTTTCATCATTTTTTTAACAGAATATATCACAGCAAGCAATTCACTTTCTGAAATGGCATCAAGATGACTACTCTTAAATACTTCTATGGCCTGTTTCACATAGGCAACTTGTAAGTTACGCCGGAATGAATTCACCTCATGCTTTAAATCCGCCTTGAAGATATGGTCGGTCAAATCACGCAGCATCTCATTAGCAGAATATTCATTACCATATAAACCGCTGTCTGTCAGTCGGCGTAATACCCGATGGTTGAGAAGATACGATAATATCTCCTCCTGAATAGACCTGACCCAGGCATGGACAAGGGGGTCTTGACGGGTCAGACCTTTGGCAAAATCAAATCCACGCCTTTGCTGTTGAAGAACTTGAATTAATTCTTCGGAAAATACGAAAGCATTGGGTGAAAAGAGATATTTATTCAATGCGGTCATGGCACGTTTTTTTGTCTTATATTCCACAGGCACAAGGGGGGCTCCGGAATCTGTTGGCTGGTCAACGAAGGCCCGATCCACGTAAACGCCCGCAATATAGCGGGAAATTGTCGTTGCAGATCGCTTACGGAAGTTAAGCAAAACACGCGTAGCCCTATATATGTTATCCCATGATTGCCCTTCCTTTGCCAGATCATCGCGCAAAGTGGAAAGCGTCTCATTGGCAAGCTGGCTTTGCGCAATGGCAAAGCCAATAGGATCGCTTGACAAATCAAAGACGTTCACACGTGGGTCAATGCCCAGATTTGTTCTGGCCATCGAATCCGCATCATTACCAAATCTTAAATCAGGCGCAGAAGACCGGGCAAGATGTTTCTTTCGCAGCGTTGTGTTTTCCAAACGGGAATCATAGCCAAAAACAATAGCCCATTCATCATAGGGCCCCGGTTCATTGGGGAAATAAAGCCCCTGATTCTCACCCTTCGGGGCAATATTCACAGCCGGATAATCCATAATGGAATTAACAAGATTTTGCCCCTTGTTATTTAAGTCTCCAAGCGTACGATAATAGCTGCCCATCATATTATGGGTCAATCCCAAAGTATGCCCCACCTCGTGCAGAACCACATAATACAGCCCTTGCGCTATGATTTTATTCTGATCCTGATCAGAGGCAACAGACGACAGCTGGGCAAAATTTCTTTCGAATTGCATGCCATGAGCCAACGTGCAGCCGTCCTGAAAAAGCTCATATCCGGACATTTCCCCTTCTTTCATTGAAAGGCTAAAAACTTCGTCATACATGATTGCGCGCTTTATATTGGCCTGTTCCAATACAATGTCAGCACCAAGTATTTCTCCGGTGAGTGGATTTGCAAAACTTGGTCCATAGCCCAGAAAGCGGGGAGAAGGGGATGAAATCCAGCGGATCACATTATAATGAATATCGCCCGCATCCCATGTGGCATCATCAGGCTGTATCTTGACCTCGATGGCATTTTTAAAGCCGGCCTTTTCAAAAGCCGGATTCCAGGCGAGCACAGCTTGCGTAATCAGGTTGCGATATTCATGGGGTGTTGTATTTTCAATCCAGTATGTAATGGGTTTTATGACGTCTGATAATGGCAAGTCCGGATTCTTCTTGGAAAGGCGCCAGCGTTTTATCACATCATCAAAGGGCAAGCCCTCAAGCCGGGTTAAATTGGTTTTACGCTGGGTGAAGAACCCTATGCGGGGGTCATCCCGTCGTGGTGCAAAACCATCATCCGGCATGGTCAGGAAACTATGCTGAAGCGTGACGGTCAGAGAACTACCGGCGACTGTTTTGGCCTTGGCGTTGTCAAAAATATATTCTGAGATTATATTGACATTATCGGGGTAACTCTGAACCCTTAATATGGATGACTTATCCTTGCTGAGTGTGCCATTTTTTTTGCCACCCAATTGAATAAATCCATTGCCTTTAAACATTTTTCCGGCATCAATGATAAAAACAGATTTATCTTTATTTTCCGCAACAATTTTGGCGGTCATAATCAGAGGGGAAATATTATTATTTTCCGGCTTGCGGGCCAGCGCATTATCCGGATCAAAAGTATAATCCGTATTTTCCCGGAAAAAATCAACGCGATTAAAATGACGCCGCAGGGAAATAACGGCATTTTCCCGAATTTCGCCCAAACCGGGGAAGGCCCTGTTTGACGTGCCATTCTGTGCGTAGTTGAAATAAATAAAGTTTTTATTCAGCTGTTCTATGGTGATTTCCATATAGGTATCACCGTTTTCCGGGTCAATATAGAAAGCAAACAGGCCGTCTTTGCGTTCTTTATCTTTGGTAAACTCCTCTATGGATTTAATTTTTGTTTTCTTGGATTTCGGTTTTTCACAATCATCCCCTTCACAATCCTCTTTATTTTCTTCTTTCTCTTCTTTTCCCTCATCCGTTTCCTGTGCAATGGCGCCCTGAACAGAAAAATTTTCTTCCATAAAAACAAGACACAAAGAAATGGCAAGAGCCGCCCAAAAAGAGCGGCTCCCCACGTATGGTAATTTTACTTTTCTACTAAACATTATTGCTTGTTTTCCTTATTGATTTAGAATCTGGCCTGTATGCCAAGGGTGATGCTGCGTCCACCGCTATATTGTAATTGTTGCGGATAAAAGAAATCCGCTGAACCGCCCGTAAAAGTCGGGGCAATTGCTGAACGTACATCAGCGTCCGCAGAGCCTTTCAACAGATTATCGCCTTCCAGAAACACTTCCATTTGTGCTCCGCCCAAATCGAACCGGTAAGACGTTCGTAAATCAAGGGTGGAAAAGCTGGGCGTCACGCTATTTAAGTTAAATTCATCAAATAGGCGTACAGATATGGTCTGAAAGGTATAAATCAGACGTCCTGAGAAACCGCCCTGTTCATATGCCAGGGATGTGGTACCGGACCAGCGGGATTGCCCCTCCAAAACACCATCAATAGATAATGAAATTAGCTCTCCGTCATCATTGCGGGCGCTGACCAGACTGGGAATGGCACCACCGGTATAGGTGGCATTACCAAGCACACTGAAATTACTCCAGAAGCCAGGCAGGAAATCCAGCTGGCGTATGGCCTCGACCTCGACACCATAAATATTCCCCCCCTCGCCATTGGTCGGCCGGTTCAGGAAGAATTCAGAATCTTCGGGGAAATCAAGCAAATCCGGACGCGTTGCGGCAAGCGGTGCCAGTATTTCGTTTATTCTGGCCCTGACACTTTCACTGCCGTCATCTGCCAATAAAACACTGGTAAAGTTATTACTGACTTTTTTATAGAAGAAAGCGGCCCGCAATATCCCCGGCGAATCCGGGAAATAATAGGCAATATCTATATCGAAGTTATCGGTTTTTGTTGGCCTCAGGTCGGGATTGGCTTCACGTATGGTTCCCCTGCCAAATCCGTCACGTAAATCAAGAAGCACCGAAGTCGGGCGACTTAAAACACGAAAATTGGGGTTAACGGTTGATTTAAAATAAGTGAATCTAGCAACCAATTCATCAGAATGACGATAATTTGCTATAAGCCTTGGTATGATGGTATCCACCGTTCCGCCAACATCGGTAAAGTCAATCAGACCTGCTCCCAGAAATGTATCCCTTGGTTCGCGGACAAATCCTGGTACATTCAACCTGATTGACGGCGTTGAAATCGTTGTTGCATTGCGATTTGTGCGTTCCCAACGTACCCCGCCAATCACTTCCAGTTTTCCAAAATCCATTTTCACTTCAAAATATGCAGCAATGTCTTCTTCGATTGTTTTGCTGGGGTTTAATGCAC
>JALSHF010000173.1 GCA_026982375.1 Emcibacter sp.
CCGGCAAACCCGTCAATGCAATTGATAAAAACCCCAAGCCTGACGATGCGGACAACGCGGCTTAAATCACCATCGCAGGCAACATTGGCTTGGCTGATGATATTAATCGCACAAAGCCGGGCGGCTTTGATGGCATCCTCCGGGCTTACATCTTGGCCGACCTTTCCGATGAAGGGTAATTTTCCTTCAGAATCAACAGGGATCTGCCCGGAAATGGAGAGCAAGTTACCGGTTCGTACAAAGGGGACATAATTGGCAACTGGTGCCACGGGGCGCGGTAATTTAATGCCTGACTTTTCCAGATTTTGTTCGATCGTGCGCGTCATGTTTTTCTTTCTTGTAAATATTATCTGACGGGCAGGTTACACTGCCTTACAAAATAAGAAAAGACAGTTTGCAATTATCGTTTGTTACGGCAGATTTTATTGCGATACATATGGCTGTCAGCCAAGTTGATAATGTCTTCCAGGGATTTTCCACTGGATATTTCTGCCACACCAAAACTTGCCCTTACCGGAATAGTGTGACCTTTATAGGAAAATTTTGTGAAATTTAATTGCTGTTGAATGAAATTTGTACGATGCATCCCGCCCTCTAAGTCCGAGTGACTTAAGAGTAAGGCAAATTCATCACCACCCATGCGCGCCGCACAGTCGGTTTGCCTTATTGAAGACAGAAGCATGTCCGCCACATATTGTAATTTGGCATCCCCCGCAGCATGACCATATGTATCATTGACATATTTGAAATTATCCAAATCAATATAAACCAATATAGCTGTTTCATCGTGGCGCTCTGCCGCCGCGACGGCACGTTCGAGCTCATGCAGTATGCCTCTTCTGTTTAGCAGGCCTGTGAGAGTATCTGTTGTCGTTAAAACTTTAAGTTTTTCAATATGAATGTTTTGTTCTGCGATTGTTTGTTCGGCTTCAACAACAAAATCAAGGATTTCAGCAAGAATATCCCAGCTCTTGGTGGAAAGGCTTTTTCCGGATACTTTGAAATTCATCAACAGCTCATTGGTAAGTTTATTGATTTCATTCTCAGGTGCCGGTGTTTGTTGTTTTAACGGCAGCGTAAAATGGTTCATGACTGTCCCTTCGCGCAGATTAAATAATACTTGAATTTATATTAGCAAATGCCGTGCCAATATTTAAGCAATTGATATTAAAGAGTAAAATAATGTTTTTATCTATAGAAGGAAAATTTTACCTGCTGAGTGCTAGGTAATAATGTCACCAAGTATGGTTAATTTCCATTAACCATACGGAGTTATTCAAGGTCTAGATCGGCCCTTTTGGCGCGGGGGAGCTTATTGCAGACTATCTTATAGGCCATAGTAATATAGGCCCGAATATCATCGTCACTCATGGCATCATTATTGGTGATTTGCACCCATTTGGCGCGGGCAAGATAAGGGGCCGGAATAATCCCGGGAAGTTCACATAATATGTGATAGCTATGATCCGAGCATTTGAAACTTACTTTTTGTTCTTCACCCGAACCCCAATGTGAACATATGGCAAATATTTTTCCGCCTATTTTCCAGACAGTGGCGTTACCCCACTGGATGATATTTGTTGTGGATTTTAATTTGCCGCAAAATACATCAAATTCTTCACGTGTCATATAAATGCCTCTTGATAACATGTTCTATATCAGGCCAGTCATGACATCTGTGATGGCTGTGTGCGGACTGTTTTTCCAGTTTATTGAGCTGCTTATCCGCAATAAATTGTATCCGAAGAGTTTCAGGAACATGTTTCGCAACTGATTCATGGTGGTGGCTGATGTCATCAATGAAAATTAATTTTTCATCTGTTTTTTGCCGGATGGCTTTAAGGACGGGGCCTTTGGGGCCGCTGCTTGATATCATAGGATAATTTATGCCCAACTGCGCTAATTTCGTGCGGCGACGATCGGCAAAAGCATGGGGGATATTGGTCAGAATTATAATATCACAATATTCTGATAAATTGCCAAGATGTTCTATAGCCCCTTTAACGACCGGTTGCTTTTCAACGTTATTTTCAAAATAATCCTCAATTAGTCCTTTAAAAAGCTCACTATCAACAGGCTTGTCCGAATCAATATATTTGATATTTCCCTCCAGGTTATAGCTGGAAAAAATGACGTACATTCCCTGAGTCAGCAGATATTGGGACAGCAAATCTGAAAAATGTAAAATAACCTCATCGGCATCCGAAATAATAAGGGGCCGGGATGACGTTAAGGAAAGGTTTTTTAATTGCTCTAGGGCAAATTTCATTTTTCTGGTTTCTTATTCGATTTCGCGTGATAATTCAGGGTGAGTAGGGCGGCGTTTCAGCGCCCGGAAGATGCGACCTTGCTTTAACCAGTTGTTCTGGCGGAATATTATTGGGTTCGCAAAATGCAATCAGTCTTTTCTCATTTTGCAGGAAATAATCCAGTATGCTGCCCAATGTTAGGGGATCAGAGGCTGTTTTCTTTAATTCATCCGGCGTGATACCGGACAGATTAAGATAAGCCGTTAAGATTTCGGGATTTTCCGCCATATGAGTCAAGGCCAATAAACCAAGAATTTCAGCTTGATCATAATTCATGATAAATACCAACTTTTATATAAGAAATTGAGGATTATTTATACACTGGAAACCTTCTGTTAACAGCTTATTCATAAGATACTAATATTTTTGTAGCATAATGTTGCAGTAAGCTATAAACCTACATCAAATTAGGGTGCAGTTCACTAAAGAAATAATCAGGATAGTTGAATGCGAAAAAAAATACTTGTTGTTGAAGACAACGAATTAAATATGAAGCTTTTTTGTGACCTGCTTAATGCGCATGGATATGATACGATCCAGACGCAAGAAGGCATGAAGGCACTTGCCCTTGCGCGCGAGGAAAAGCCAGACCTTATTTTGATGGATATCCAACTTCCAGAAGTTTCTGGACTGGAAGTGACCAAATGGATTAAAGAAGACGAAGATTTGCGGTCTATTCCCATCATTGCCGTTACGGCTTTTGCCATGAAGGGCGATGAAGAGAAAATCCGGGCCGGCGGCTGTGAAGCCTATATTGCAAAACCCATCTCTGTTGGTAACTTTATTGAAACTGTCAAAAAATTTGTAGAATGAGAATGTAAATGACGGCACGCGTACTTGTTGTTGATGACGTAATTCAAAATGTTAAATTGCTGGAGGCAAAATTAACCAGCGAATATTTTGAAGTTTTGACAGCCATGAACGGTGAAGAAGCCCTCAAAGTCATTGATGAAGAACATCCTGATATTATTCTTTTGGATGTTATGATGCCCGGTATGGATGGATTTGAAGTATGCAGGCGCATACGCTCAAATCCTAAAACTGCACATATTCCTGTCATAATGGTCACAGCCCTGGATCAGGCAAAAGACCGCGTGGCGGGTATTGAGGCCGGGGCCGATGATTTTCTAACTAAACCTGTATCAGATTTGCCATTATTTGCGCGCGTTCGATCATTGGCGCGCCTAAAGCTGTTGATGGATGAACTGCGTATGCGCGAAACGACCAGCCAGAATTTCGGTATAAGCATGGGCGAGGATTTAAACCAGAATGTAAATATGCGAAATGCAAAAGTTCTTTTGGTTGAAGATTATTCAAGAGTAGCTGAAAGAATATCCAACTATATGGCAGATATTGCAAAAATTGATGTGGATGATGTGGCATCAGGAGAAATTTCCGCCCCAAACCTTGATCGATATGACCTTTTCATTATAAGCTTAAGCCTCAATGAAACAGATGGTTTTCGGTTATGTTCACAATTACGGTCTTCTGAAATTACGCGAAAAATCCCGATTTTGGTTCTTGTGGAAGAGGGGGATTCCAATCAAATGGTGAAGGCTATGGAGCTTGGTGTTTCAGATTATATTACGCGTCCTGTTGATAAAAATGAACTGGTCGCCCGCGCCAAATCACAAATTCGTCAGAATAGATATGCGAATAGTTTGCGCCGCAACAACCAAAAAAGCATTCAAATGGCCATGATTGATTCCGTTACGGGATTATATAATCGACATTTTCTATCGACCCATTTGGATAATCTTATGGCCAAAGAAAATGATAAGCGCGAAAAAGTGTCTTTGTTGATGATGGATCTTGATAAGTTTAAAGTTGTCAATGATACTTACGGTCATGTATCCGGTGATGAGGTGCTTAAAGAGTTTGCGGACAGGGTGACGAATAATATAAGAAATATTGACCTTGCCGCACGTTTTGGCGGCGAAGAATTTGTCATCGTCATGCCGGAAACTAATTTGGAATATGCCCGTTTTGTGGCAGAACGACTTTGCCGGGCTATCGCAGATGAACCGTTTACCATTTCTGGTTCCGAGACACCCATAAGGGTAACGGTTAGTATAGGCCTTGCCCTTGCGGGTGATAAAAATCTATCCAGCAGCAAACTATTGGTTTCTGCTGATACCGCGTTATATAAAGCAAAAGAAAATGGCCGAAATCAAGTTATGAGTCTGGACTGAGAATGATTTTCTTGAGTATATCCACATAAAAAAACGGTCTGAACCAATTGGCGCAGACCGTTTGATTTTTTAGCCAAAACAAATTATTTAATTTTATGCTCTTTAAATTCCACATGCTTGCGCACAACCGGGTCATATTTACGGAAAGTCATTTTTTCCGTAATATTACGCGGGTTTTTCTTTGTGACATAATAGTAGCCAGTACCAGCCGTGCTGACGAGTTTAATTTTTACAACTGTAGGTTTCGCCATGTTTCTGACTTCCTCATTAAAATTCTAAATACGTGTTGGGAAAATACAGCTATTGGCGTTCAAGTCAAGTAAAAGCATTGGAAAAGACAGATAAAATTATCTTTTTTGCTGGTGCGCTTTATGGCCTTTTTTTGACGGGGGGGCTTTGCGGTGTTTGCCACCTTGCCGCCGCCCGCGAGATGCGGTTTTTTTCCGGTTTCCCTTTGACGTTAACTGCTCATCAATCAATTCACAAAGCAATCCGCCGGTCATTCTGTTTGCCTCTTTAAGGCGCACGGTTACAGCCGCGCCAAGCTGGTATATAAGGCCCGTATATTCCCCTTCCAGCAGATGGCGTTCTTTATCATGACGGAAATAGTCCCCCACCATAGAGGAGACAGGAATAAAGCCATCGCCGCCGCTTTCATCAAAGGCGACAAAAAGCCCCGCCCGGCTGACCCCCGCTATTTTAGCGGAAAACTGCTCGCCCACATGCTGCGCCATATAGGCAGCCACATATCGGTCGGTTGATTCTCTCTCCGCAATCATGGAAATTCGTTCTGTTTTGCTGATATGCGCCGCCGTCTCAACAAGTTTCGCACGGTCCTGTTTGGCAAGGCCATCGGGCCCGAGATTCAAGGCACCAATCAAGGCCCGATGCACCATTAAATCCGCATAGCGGCGGATAGGAGAGGTGAAGTGAGCGTAGCGGGCAAGGGACAAACCAAAATGGCCAAGATTATCTGTGCTATATATGGCTTGGGACTGGGTGCGCAAAATAATGACGTTGATCACTTCTTCGTGGGGACTGCCCACCACTTTGCGTAGAATGTTATTGAATAATTTTGGTTGCTGTACCATACCCTTGGCAAAGGCAAACCCAAGGCTGCCCAGAAATTCACGTAAGTTATTGAGCTTTTCTTCGCTTGGCTGTTCATGAATCCGATATATACAGGGCCAGCCTTTGGATTCCAATTCCTCGGCGGCGGCGACATTGGCCTGTATCATAAATTCCTCGACCAGCTTATGGGCATCAAGGGCCTTTCGAGGATATATGCCAGTGACATTGCCTTTGTCGTCTAATTCAATTTTGCGTTCCGGCATGACAAGATTTAAAGGCTCACGGTATTCTCTACCCTTTTTAAGGCATTCATAAGCGTCATATAACGGGTTTATGACCGTACCCAGCAAGTCAGCCGCCTTATCACTTACCACACCCTCATGGGCATTCTGGAATTCTTCATAGGACAGTCCGGCGGCAGAACGCATCAACCCTCGGACAAATTTATGGCGAATTTTCTTGCCGCGTTTATCGAACCAGATATGAACCGCCAGCGTATAGCGATCTTCGCCCTCTTTTAGCGAGCATAAGCCATTGGACAAGGCCTCAGGCAGCATGGGGACAACGCGGTCTGGAAAATATGTGGAATTTCCTCTTATCCATGCATCTTTTTCAAGAGCTGATCCCGGCGTCACATAATGGGCGACATCGGCAATGGCAATCATCACATGCCAGCCATCCTTGTTTTTGGGATCATTGTCTTTTTCGGCCCAAATGGCATCATCATGATCACGGGCATCCGCCGGATCAACAGTGATCAGCGGAATATGCCGCAAGTCTGTTCTGTTGCCCAGCTCAGGCGGTACAGATTTTTCCGCCTCTATAATGGCTTGATCAGAAAATTCGGTCAGGATTCCTTGAGAATGGATGGCAATAAGGCTAATGGATTTTGGTTCATCCAATGTTCCCAGACATTCTTTTACAACGCCGCGTTTTGGCCCCATATGTCGGCGGGATGTTTTTTTTATTCGCGTATCTATTAGAACGAGTTCGTCATCCTTTGCCCCGTTCCAGTCACATTTGGCAATCAGATATTGATCGCGGTTTTTTTTGTCGGTGGGCTGAACATGGGCAATATTCTCGTCTTCTATAGTGAACACGCCCATGACCAATGCAGATGTTGTTTCGAGCTTGCGGATCACACTGGCAATATAGGCGATCTCTTTGACATCACGGGCGCGATTAAGCCGCACGAGGGCCTGATCCCGAATGCGTAAGTTTGCGCGTTTGTCATTGGCAAAAATTGTAATCGGCGGCGGCTTGTCATCGAATTTCCATTCGGTGGGCCGGGCAATAAGGTCCCCCATATTATCAATGCCCGTAATTTCAACAACCGTAACAGGCGGCAATTCCCCGCCCACATGTATTTGCCGTTTACGGCCCATATCCAAAAGACCGTCTTCGGTCATCTCACGGAGCAGTTGTTTAAAAACGATCCGCTGATCACCGCGAATATGGAAGGCGCGGGCAATATCACGTTTTGTGATCTTTCCAGGATTGTCTTTTACATAGGCAAGAATGTCATCCTTGGTGGGGAAGGGGATGTTTGCGCGGGGTGCCATGCCTAACCTTTGGCCTTTGTTACAGTTTTCTTTGCCGCAGCCTTTTTCTTAGGGGCCGCTTTTTTCTTGGCGGCGGCTTTTTTAGCCGCAGGCTTTTTCGCGGGTTTTTTCTTTCCCTTGGCCTCTCTCGCCTTGATTAATTCTACGGCCTCTTCCAGAGTTACTGATTTGGGGTCCTTGTCTTTTGGAATGGTCGCGTTGGTTTTTTTATGCTTAACGTAAGGGCCATAACGCCCTTCAAAAACATTAACCGGCTCGCCGTCCACAGGATGGTCGCCAAGTTCTTTTATGGGGACCGCCGCCGCGCCTTTTTTCTTTTTGGCTTCCGCAAGCAGTTCTACCGCATGATTAAGCCCCAAGTTGAAAACATCCTCGGGATCTTTCAGGCTGGCAAAAACGCCAGCATGAGAAACATAAGGCCCAAAGCGACCAATGGCGGTTTTAATGATTTTGCCATCTTCCGGGTGATCACCAATTGTGCGCGGCAGGGATAAAAGCTGTAATGCTTTCGCAAGGTCAACAGATTCTGGCGGCATGCCTTTTGGAATAGAGCTTCTTTTGGGCTTTTCTTTTTCCACAGGCTCGCCAAGCTGAACATAAGGCCCAAAGCGGCCTGACCGGGCCGTAACTTCCATCTGGGTTTCTGGATCTATACCTAACAGGCGCGTGCCGTCACCCTCTGGATCATCCCCATTGCTATTATTCATTTTCCGGGTGTAATTACAGTCCGGATAATCAGAGCATCCAATGAAGGCGCCGTACCGGCTTGTTTTCAGGCTTAAAATACCGGTCTCGCATTTTGGGCAGGCGCGCGGCTTTGAGCCATCTTCTTTTTCCGGAAAGATAAAGGGAGCCAAAACCTGATTAAGGTTTTCCAGCACTTCGGATACGCGCAGGTCTTTTGTATCGTTGATGGCCTCATGAAATTCACCCCAAAAATCGGCCAGAACCTTTTTCCAGGGGATTTCACCATTGGAGACTTTATCAAGCAGCCCCTCCAGATTGGCGGTGAAATCAAATTCAACATATTTGCTAAAATAAATCTGTAAAAATGACGTAACCAAACGTCCCTTGTCTTCGGGGATAAAACGATTCTTATCCATGACCACATAATTACGGTCTCTGAGAACAGTCAATACAGAGGCATAGGTCGAGGGCCGGCCAATACCCAGCTCTTCCATCTTTTTAACCAGAGAAGCCTCGGTAAAACGGGGCGGCGGCGCGGTAAAATGCTGATTGGGCGTCACTTTATTCTGATCAACAGTCTCACCTTCAATCAATTTGGGAAGACGGTTATCACTGTCATCGGCATCACTGTCATCGCGGCCTTCCTGATACAGCTTCAGGAAACCATCAAATATTTGCACAGAACCTGTGGCGCGAAGGCCGGTTTTACCATCTTGTGACAGAATATCAGCCGTGGTACGCTCAAATTTCGCTTCCGCCATCTGGCTGGCGACAGTACGTTTCCATATCAGCTCATAAAGCCGCCTTTGGTCATCATCAAGGCGCGCGGCGACATGTTTTGGCAAGCGCTTCATATCCGTGGGACGAACAGCTTCATGGCCTTCCTGCGCATTTTTTGCCTTGGTTTTATAAAGCCGCTGCTTTGCGGGTACATAATTTTGACCATATTCAGACGAGATAACGCTCCGGCAGCCCTCAATAGCCTCCTGAGCAATGGTAACGCCGTCCGTACGCATATAGGTAATCAAACCAACGGTTTCGCCGCCGATGTCAATACCTTCATATAGTTTTTGGGCGCAGCGCATGGTGCGTTGGGCGTTAAAGCCAAGCTTTCTTGCGGCTTCCTGCTGCAATGTTGATGTGGTAAAGGGCGCGGATGGATATCTGTTGGCCGGTTTGCTGTCCACAGTTTTGATGGTGAACTGGCTGTTCTTAATGGCGTCAACCGCTGCTGCTGCCTGCTGCTGGCTGGTTAAGGTAAATTTCTTTGTTTTTTCCCCGTTCAGAAGATAAAGCTGGGTTGAAAAAATGTCTTTTGCCGGTGTGGATAATTGAACATCAATGCTCCAATATTCTTCTGAAATAAATTGTTCAATTTCCAGCTCACGGTCACAAATCAGGCGTAAGGATACGGATTGCACGCGGCCGGCAGACCTTGAGCCGGGCAATTTCCGCCATAAAACCGGCGACAAGTTAAAGCCCACAAGATAATCCAGCGCTCTTCGGGCAAGGTACGCGTCAACAAGGGGTTCATCAATATCGCGGGGCGCATCCATTGCTTTTAGAACAGCGGATTTGGTAATTTCATTGAAAACCACGCGCTTGACAGCGACATTCTTCATGATACCGCGTTTGGCTTTTAATAATTCAAGCACATGCCATGATATGGCTTCTCCCTCACGGTCAGGGTCGGTTGCGAGTATAAGTTCATCAGAATCCCGGGTTGCGTCTGCAATATCCTTTATGCGTTTTTTGCTGTCGCTATCGACCTCCCAAACCATTGAAAAGTCTGCATCAGGATCCACAGAACCATTTTTGGACGGCAAATCGCGCACATGTCCAAAACTGGCGAGAACAATATAATCCTTACCAAGATACTTGTTAATGGTTTTGGCTTTTGCCGGAGATTCTACAACAACGGTTTTCATATATGTATGTTTCTGCAGTTATTAATTATATAAAGCTAATAATCCTAGTTCTAGGGGCTTTTACTCTTTTGTTTAACAAAAAGCTACCCTATTTCCCGGATAACGGATGATTTCCCCCGCCAGTTCCAGTTCGAGCAGTACCGATTGCACTTCTGCAGGACTAAATTTCGTTAACCTGATCAGGTCATCTATCGGCACGGGCGTATGAGATAGCTTGTCACGAATAACCTCTCTTATGCTGCTCTGCTTATCTGAATCGTTAATAATTTGAGAGGCTGCAGAATTTTCAAAAAGATCATATTGTGGTTCGGATATTCTCTGGTCTTCCATCAGGCGTAAAACGTCAAGTATATTTTCTGCATTCTCCACCAATACCGCACCTTGCCGGATTAAGTCATTGGGTCCTTTTGCCCGGGGATCCAAAGGCGAGCCGGGCACCGCAAAAACCTCGCGGCCCTGTTCAAGCGCAAGCCTCGCGGTAATTAACGAGCCGGATTTATAGGTTGCTTCCACAACAAGAAGGCCCTTGGCAAGTCCGGAAATAATGCGGTTTCTTCGCGGGAAATGCCGCGCCTGGGGCTGGGTTCCAAGCGGCATTTCAGACAGAACAAGGCCCGTACTGACAATAGCTTCATAAAGTTTGGTATTTTCGCGGGGATATATAATGTCTGCGCCGCCGGCCATTACGGCAATCGTGCCCGTTTCCAGCGCGCCGTCATGCACGGCTGTATCAATGCCGCGTGCTAACCCGGATGAAATAATATAACCCGCTTGCCCTATGTCACGCGCCAAGGTGGTGGCAAGCCGCGTCCCCACAGCAGAACAATTTCTTGCGCCAACAATGGCAAAATTTTTACTTTCCAACAGGTGAGGGTGGCCAAAGGCCATAAGGACAGGCGGGGCATCCTCCGTTGCCATCAGGTTTTCCGGGTAATATTGATCGCCATAAATGATCAAGTGACCACCTTGATCCATCAGACAATCTATTTCTTTGATAATAGCGGCCTTTTTAGCAGCAACTAAAGGTTTTTTCCGCCCGCCGCTTCGGGCTAATGCAGGTAATGCCTCTAGCGCCGTTATGGCCGTCTTGTATCTGGACAATAAATGACGAAAGGTCACTGGCCCCACATTTTCTGTCCTGATTAATTGAAGCCGGGCGATTTTTTCTTCTTGGCTTAAGTCTTTTTTTTGTGTCATTTATGATTTCTACCCCCAACTTAAATGATTATTTTTTGCCTATCCTTGGCTCTGTACCGGATAATATTCGTTTGATATTCTCAGCATGTCTTATGAAAATCATAATACATAGTATGCCCGCAAAAATTGCAAGTCCCGAATTCCCCAGTATGAAATAACTTATCAAGGGGGACAATGCCGAAGCAACGAGTGCCGATAGAGAAGACATACGAAAAATCAACATCACGCTGCCCCAGATCAAGCAACAGATAAGCCCAAGGGGCCAGTTGATAGCGAGCAGGGTACCCAAGAAGGTTGCCACGCCCTTTCCCCCTTTGAATTTCAGAAAAACAGAATATAGATGGCCCAGAAAAGCGCCGCCGCCCGCAAAATACGCAAGATCAGCTTCGTTGAAAACCAGATAAGCTATTAACACGGCCAAGGCACCTTTTGCGCCGTCCAAAAGCAATGTGGCAAGGGCAAGGGGTTTATTTCCGGTTCTAAGAACATTGGTGGCTCCTATATTCCCCGAGCCAATTTTACGCAGGTCGCCTTGGCCCGCTGCCTGAGTTAAAATGATGCCAAAGGGGAGGGAGCCGAGTATATAGCCGCCCAACAGGCATATCAAAAAATAACCTAGCGGGATATCATTGATTAAAACTGACATATTAAGCCTCGAATATTATTTCTCCTGCCACGACGGTTTTCAGAACACGCCCCTGTACAGGCCGGCCATCAAAGGGGGTGTTTTTAGTAAGAGACACCATAGTTTCGGGGTTTATTCTCTGGGGGGCATTCGGATCAAAAATACAAAAATCCGCAGGATAGCCGGACTTTAGCTGACCCGCCTTGAGCCCGATGATCCGTGCCGGGTTACTGGTCATTTTGGCAAGAAGTTCAAGCAAGGACATAAAACCGTTATGATAGAGTTCCAAAGAAACAGGCAACATGGTTTCAAGGCCGACAACACCGGATTCAGCCAATTCATAGGGAACCCTCTTGCTTTCAGGGTCTTCAGGGTCATGGCCGCTGACGATAACATCAATGGTGCCATCCTTCAGGGCAGACACGACGGCAACCCTGTCTTCTTCTGACCTGAGCGGCGGAGAAATTTTGGTGAATGTACGATATTCCTCGATGGCATATTCATTGAGCGCGAAATGCGCCACAGCAACGCCGGCGGTAACAGCCATTTTGCTTTTCTTCGCGGCTTTCATGACCTCGATACTATCCCGGCAGGTTATCTGCGCCGCGTGATAACGTGTGGAAACTGATTTTAACAGACGGATATCCCGCTCCAGCATTATCGTTTCAGCGGCTGTTGGAATGCCGGGAAGTCCAAGGCGCGTGGCCAGGGCGCCGGCATTCATAACCCCATTTTCGGATAATTCCGGCACGGCCAGATGCTGAATGATCAAGGCATCAAACATGGCGGCATATTTCAATATACGTGACATCAGGGCAGGGTTGGCAATGCTCTTGTTCCCGTCTGTAAAGGCCTTGACCCCAGCTTTGCTCATCAGGCCAATCTCGGCCATTTCTTTTCCTGCGAGCTGTTTGGTAATGGCGGGAAAAGGAATGAAGCTGACTTTGGCTTTTTGGGCGCGGTTTTCTAAAAATTCTACGCGGGCCATATCATCCATAATTTGATCGGTCACCGGCTGAACGCAGACGGTGGTGACGCCGCCCGCTGCGGCCGCATCGCCGGTATTTTCTATGGTGTCTTTATAATCAGCCCCCGGAATACCCACAAATACCCGCATGTCTATCAGACCGGGGCAAAGACAT
>JALSHF010000174.1 GCA_026982375.1 Emcibacter sp.
AATCAAGACAATGTTCATATTCTTCGGCCTTACCTGAAAATGCTATATCCCCTGTTATGGCAACTATAACCTGCTCAGAATTACTTATTTCTGATTTTATAGTATTGATAAGTTTATCTATTCTTTCGGTAAGTATATTTTGTTTTTCTTGGAAATGAATATCACTTAAATGAATTATAGATAGTCGCATTAAAAAACCCCTTTTAATAAATACTGATTTAACTCTATTGGTGAGTATTGTTATAGTCAAGCTGGTTAAATAATAAGGGGTATTAAATTAACACATAATTATATGAGGGTATAAAGCCAAAGTACTTATAAATTCACATCATCAAAATACCTATTTTATATGCGCTATTGCCTTCTGCTACTTGAGCCCATTCAGCAAGTTCTGTGTGTAAATTTGTGTGTAAATTGGTATTTTTAGAATTAGTATAAACTGTAACTCATTGATTTATAGAGATAAATTTAAATAATTACCAATAGTTCTATAAGTTTCCTAATCTAGGATCAAAAACGGTGCGTTTGAAGCTGTTTTTTTGAGCTTAGGAGTGTAAGATTTCTGATTATAACATAAAAAACACCCCTTGTAACCTGTGGTAGATTACTAGGTTTTGCTAAAAAATGGACTATTTTTGAGGAAATGGTACTATATTGGCATTATCACGGAATGCAGAAAGGCCTTCTTCTTTGATTGTGTTAAGCACTTCATTCATTGCAGCCCGATCAGATTTAAAAAGATCGTCCCATACCGTCGATGTTCCATCCTCATCCACAACTTCCAGCAACCAATTTTGATCACATTCTGATTTATATATTTCAATACTGAGCTCATGACCCTCAACGGTAACCCGTTTAGACAATCCTGAGGTGATGATATTGGGGTCTGCCATATATCTAATCTCTGTTTATTTTTCCATTGGCTGAAAATTCATGCATCAAAATTTGATTTGATCATACTATCTTTTTAGAAATCAGAAGCAAATATTTTGTGGAAATATTTATAGCGGGATTTTACGGCGTAAAATTGCTTGGGGATTACTACTAAAAAAGCACCATAGTGACTTTATGGAGTCTTGGACTATTTTTTATTACATTATCGCGTAGGGTATTGAAAATACTAATAAATTAAGCACCCTAAAATACCCATTTCAGGAAGTATGGTGTGTAAATTACTATTTTTAGAATTACTCTAAACTGTAACTTATTGATTTATAGAGAGAAATTTAAATAATTACCAATAGTTCTATAAGTTTCCTAATCTGGGGGTCACGCGTTCGAATCGCGTCGGGATCACCAGTTTTTTCACTTTGATAATAGCATATATGGTGCCTCGACAGGCGGAAGCTTTCCCGCCCGTTCCTAAAGTATCTAGATTTGATTATATCTATGGAGGTTTAGAGGATAGTTTTATAAACGAAGATTGCGGATCAGATGTCCACGGGTTGAGAGACTTTAGGGTTATTAATGCCGTATAAACCACCAAAGGCAATCTTGCACTACCATCAAAACACAATGTTCGTTTATGGATCAACCCTCTGAAAACACTATAAAAATCACGTCGGCTGAATTCTTAAAATAACGATATGCTTTATTCATCGGATGACGTTGGGGTCTGGTTCTAAGCTTGGTAATATTTTACTTTGACAAAAGCTTTTGGTCATCAATCCGCCATCTATAAACTTTTCGGGTCGATGCCGAGGTCTTTCATTCGCTGATGCCAACGTCTATACGCCAAAGCCTGCATATCATCTTCTTCATCCAATTCATCAATGATCTCCGAACCTAACAGGGTCTCAAGAATATCTTCAAGGGTAACAAGGCCACATAAAGTACCGTATTCATCAACAACTATAGCAAGATGAGATTTTTCATGCGCCAGCTTGTCAAATGCCTCGGAAGCGCTGAGCCTATTAGAAATGACCAGCAGTGTGCGTTTAAAGTCCGCCAATGGCCTGTCGAACTGATCCCGGGCTTGTGCTAAGAACAAATCTGATTTCAGCGCATAACAATATACATCGTCAGAATTCCTTCCATACAACAGAATACGTGAAAATGGCACCTGTGAATGGGATTCAAAATATTCTTGTATGGCCATTTCAGAAGATACGGAAAACAGAACAGGACGGGGGGTCATAATCTCCCGTACTGGCAGGTGCCGAAGCCGCAAAAGATTACTGATAATATTCAGCTCTCTGGCTTCCAGTATACCTTCTTCCGAACCAATCTCTGCTATGGCCGTAATCTCGTCGCGGCTATATGAAAAAGCGCTTTTCCCTGACTTGGAAAAAAGCTTTGTCAGTTTTTCAGACATTAAGACAAATGGATAAAACATCCAAGTGAGCCATACTATTGTCACAGCTACGACAGGAGCAAGCGGTTTCCAATAAATGACCCCGAGCGTTTTGGGTATGATTTCAGATGCTACAAGAATAATCAGGGTCAATATTGCGGACGTAATAGCAATATATTGACTGCCAAAAACCACAGCAGACTGGGCGCCAACACCAGCGGCACCAACAGTATGAGCAATTGTATTTGCAGTGAGTATCGCAGCGAGCGGTCTGTCTGGCTCATCTTTAAATTTTTTCAAAATCTTTGCTTTGCTTTCACCCTTTCTCTCCATAGAGGCAATATAAGATGGTTGAACAGACAACAATACAGCTTCTGAAACAGAACAGATAAAAGACACGCAAACCGCCAGCAGCAAATATAGAATGAGCATAGTCATAATATAACAATATACATATATTAAACCCCAGTACCAGACTTAAGGCTTTTAGCAAAAATCAGCAATATTTTCCCTTACCCGGTTATCTGTTTTTCTGAGCCTTTAAAATGAAAGGTTTGGGTGATCATTATCGGCCACAAGCAATCATTTAGAAATTTATTTGGTGGAATTTTGTGTCATTATATTTCCCAGTGAGCGAAAACAACTTAGCGTCTTTTAACCAACGTTACGCCGCCTGGGCCTATCAGCACATCATCGCTTTGGATTTTATAAATTTGCGCAAAACCCGGTGCTACATAAACCTTTATCTCATCACCATCTTTCTCAAAATCAAATTCTGCTATTTTGTTGCCGAGCATTAACTGGCTCACTCTACCATCGGAGCTAAAATCCATTACGGCCGCTCCCTGGAGTGCTCTATATTCGCCCGAAAAACCACCCCCGCAGCCCGTCAGGAAAAACAATAGAATAAAGCCATAATTTTTCAATATCTTTTGCATTATTTTCTCTTCTTTTGAGGTTTCATTGCGCGCAATAGTGACGGAACAATATTAATATAGCCTGAATAGTTACATATTTTCCCAATCCGGGGGGGCACGCGTTCGAATCGCGTCGGGATCACCAGTTTTTCTTTTGGGTGCTGTATGGGCCGGTTTTTGGGAGAGAACTGCTGGCTTGTCTTAACCAGCCTTAGCCTGACCGGGCTGCGCCGCGGCTGGAGGCGGCGGGGCTCGGGATGTTCTTGCCGCCTTTGCCGCCTTTGTTTAATTGAGCATTGAATTTGCCCGGATTATGTTTTTGCTCTGCGACGGCGGCAGGCGTCGTGCCCGCGCCCGTTTCATGCGCCCGGGCCAATCTTTTTTTCTTACGCTCACGTGCTCTGGCTTTACTCATCGGAATGCCTTTTTTTTCAGTTAAAACCCACATTAGTCTATATTTGAAAAAAAGGGAAGAGAACTTGTTCTGGATAACCAAAAATAGCCCCGCCCTGCAATCCCGATATTTTAATTATGGCTCATATAGCATAGCTTCATAAGCTCTGCTAGCTCGGTCAGGAATGCTTGCTTGGCTGATGATTTTCGCCATACCAGAGATATTGTTCTATAGGGCGCGGCGGGTTTGATTTTAATATATTTTATGCCGTCATCCGGTCTCATGGCGATCTTCGGCAACAGGGTCGCCCCAACGCCGGCCGCTATCATTTGCCGTAATGTCTCCAGACTTGTGGCCTGAAAATCATACTCTGTGCTCATGGGGCTTAAACGACAATAATCCAGCGCCTGATCCCGCAGGCAATGCCCCTCCTCAAGCAGCAACAAGGGCTGCTGCAGCAAATAGTCTTTATCCACTGATTTTTGAGAAGCCTTCTCATGATCTTTGGGAACAGCAAAAATAAATTCATCTTGAAATATGGGATAGGATTGCAAGATTTTGGGCGCTTCCGTGGTTGCGAGCAAGGCGGCGTCTATCTTGCCGCTCGTCAGTTTTTCAACCAGATCTTCCGTTTTCGCCTCTAACAATAACAACCTGAGCTTTGGAAATTTCTGTGATATCGTCGGCACAATAAGCGGCAGGAAATATGGCGCTATTGTGGGAAATGCCCCAAGCCTAAAATTCCCCACATAGGGCGCTTTATTCATGGCCGCCATATCTTCAATCTCACTTGCAGCCTGCAATACATCCCTTGCGCAGGCAATGATTTTTTGGCCAAGGTCTGTCACAAAAACACTTTTGTTACTTCTCTCCAATATTTGAATGTCAAGATATTGTTCAAGTTTTTTTATCTGCATGCTCAGGGCCGGCTGGCTCACATGACATGCCTTGGCCGCCTTGCCAAAATGCAAATGGTCGGCCACAGCCACCAGATATTTCAAATCACGCAAATTCATATTGATAAGTTATACTTATAATAACGATAAAAACAATATATTTTATTTATTTCTTTTTTCTTGATAGGGTATTTTCAAGTTGAGTAACGAGCAAAGAAAACATTCATATTTTAGGAGATAACAAAATGAGCATGATTAATAAATCAATACCCGAGTTCAAAGCCGAAGCATTTCACGCGGATGCTTTCAAAACCATTACAAGCGAAGACGTGAAGGGAAAATGGGCGATTTTTCTTTTTTATCCCGCAGATTTTACATTTGTATGCCCAACAGAACTGGAAGATATGGCCAAATATTACCCCGAGCTGCAAGAGCTGGGCGTGGAAGTTTATTCCGTATCAACAGACACACATTTCTGCCACAAAGCCTGGCATGACACCAGCGAAGCCATCGGCAAGATCAACTATCCGATGATCGGCGACCCGACAGGTACCATCACACGCGGTTTCGACGTGATGATTGAAGAAGAGGCATTGGCGCTGCGCGGAACATTCCTTGTCAATCCAGAAGGCATTATCAAAGTAGCCGAAATTCATGACCTTGGCATTGGCCGTTCTGCAAAAGATATGGTGCGTAAAGTCAAGGCCGCGCAATATGTTGCGACCCATGATGGCGAGGTTTGCCCCGCGGCCTGGGAAGCCGGTGAAGAAACATTAACCCCGAGCCTTGACCTTGTCGGCAAAATCTAAACAGAAAAAATCTGTGGCGGGTTGTCCATAAAACAACCCGCCATTCAGACAGTTAAACAGTATGAAGAGAGAAAACCCATGTTAACGAATGACATATTAGCCTCACTGAAAAATTTTACGGCAAACATGAAAAATACAGTCACGCTGGTTTTACAAACGGGTGAGCATGAAAAGCGTGCCGAATTAACAGAATTTCTATCCCAGCTGTCTACTGTATCTGAAAATATTACTTTTGAAGAACGCGACACAGAAGGTCGCCTTGCAAGCCCCATAAGTTTCTTACTCGAAGCAGACGGAAAAGATCAGGGCATCAGTTTTTCCGGTTTGCCGGGCGGACATGAATTTAATTCCCTGATCCTTGCCCTGCTGCATTCTTCCGGCACGCCCCTCAAGCTGGATGACAGCATCCAGTCCATCATCAAAAATATTGATGAGCCGCTAAACTTTCAGGTGTTCATGAGCCTCAGCTGCCATAACTGCCCGGATGTTGTACAGGCGCTTAATCAATTTTCAATCTTGAATGATAACATCAGCACCGAGACTATTGATGGCGGACTATTCCCGGATTTAATAGAGAAATATAACATTCAGGGTGTCCCGACGGTGCTTTTAAATGGCAAACTTTTTGCCAATGGTAAAATTGACACCGCCGTAATACTGGAAAAATTAATGCAGCTCGCCCCCAGAACAGCCAAAAGCGCTGCAAAAAAATCAGAGGCATTACCGCTGCAGGATATGACCATCATCGGCGGCGGGCCTGCCGGTGTTGCCGCCGCAATTTATGGTGCGCGCAAGGGGTTGGCCGTCACCATTATCGCCGACAGATTTGGGGGGCAGGTCAAAGACACCATGGCGATCGAGAATCTCATTTCTGTCCCGAAAACCACCGGCCCCGAATTAACAGGGGCTTTGCTTTCCCATATGGATGATTATACCATCACAAGAAAAGAACATTTGCGCGTGGGCCGCATTGAAAAAGGCAAGATCAAAAAGCTCCATCTATCCTCGGGCGAAGTTATAGAAACAAAAACGGTTATCATCGCAACGGGGGCTAAATGGCGCGAGCTTGGCATAGCCGGAGAAAAAGAAAATATCGGCAATGGCGTTGCTTATTGCCCCCATTGTGACGGCCCCTTCTTTAAAGGCAAGGACGTCGCGGTTGTCGGCGGCGGAAACTCAGGAATTGAAGCCGCGATTGACCTTTCCGGCATCGTTAAGTCTGTGACAGTATTTGAATTTTTACCGGAGCTGAAAGCCGATAAAATTCTTGTCAATCAGGCGGAAAGCAGGGATAATATTACGATCCTGAAGAATGTTGAAACGAAACAGGTTCTTTCAGACGGAAAGAATGTAACCGCCATTGAATATCAGGACAGAACCGATGGGAAGATCTATCAAAAAGACCTGTCCGGCATTTTTGTGCAGATTGGCCTCGTCCCCAACAGCGCCTTTATTAAAGATGTCGTTGCCCTGTCTCCTTACGGTGAAGTTATTATCAACGAAAGGTCACAAACCAGCGAAGCCGGAATATTTGCCTGCGGTGATGTGACAACCGTGCCCTATAAGCAAATTGTCATCGCCATGGGAGAAGGCTCCAAAGCGGCCCTTGGTGCTTTTGACTATTTAATAAGAGAGTTCTAATCCATGACATGCTATACTGATTTTCAAATTTTTAACGGCCTATTACCACTGAAACATACAACATAAGGAATAAAAAATGGCAAACGAAGGATATCACGAACCCATAGAAGAACTCTCTGACAAAACCAGAGATATGCACAGGGCCATCACATCACTCATGGAAGAATTAGAGGCCGTTGACTGGTATAATCAACGGGTTGATGCCTGCAAGGACGAAGAGCTTAAAGCTATTCTCATCCATAACCGGGATGAAGAAAAGGAACATGCCGCCATGGTTCTTGAATGGATCCGCCGACAGGATTCAGCTTTCGATAAAGAACTCAAGGACTATCTTTTTACCAAAAAGGCTATCGCCCATAAATAGCTTTATGAGCAATGGCTGATTTTTAATATTTACAAACCACCCGAACTTTTAACCAACCACTTAAAGAAGGAATGAAATATGCTTAAACAAACTGTCTCATTAATTGCTTTGGTTGCAACTCTTGGCATATCTGCCACAGCATTGAGTGCTCCTGCAATGACGCAAAATCATGCAAAAAATATTCAGGTAAGTAATGATTACTGGTGGCCTAACAGGCTAAATCTGCAGCCATTACGCCTTCATTCTGACAAGTCTGACCCCACAGGCCCCGGATTCAATTACGCAAAGGAATTTGCCACTCTTGATCTTGAGGCTGTGAAGAAAGACCTTCAAAGCCTGATGACCACATCACAGGACTGGTGGCCAGCAGATTATGGCCATTACGGGCCATTTTTCATCCGCATGGCATGGCATAGCGCGGGCACCTATCGCACCTTTGATGGCCGGGGCGGCTCTGATGGCGGCATGCAGCGTTTTGCACCATTGAACAGCTGGCCGGATAATGTAAGTCTGGATAAGGCACGGCGCCTTTTGTGGCCCCTCAAGAAGAAATACGGCAGCAAGATTTCCTGGGGTGACCTGATGGTTCTTGCGGGTACGATAGCCATGGAAGATATGGGGTTCAATATACTCGGCTTTGCCGGAGGACGCATTGATCAATGGGAGCCAGAAGAGGTTTACTGGGGCCCTGAGGGTGAATGGCTCGGCAGCAAACGTCACAGCGGAAACAGAAAGCTGGAAAAACCATTGGCCGCCACACGTATGGGGCTTATTTATGTAAATCCGGAAGGGCCTAATGGTAACCCTGATCCCCTGTTGGCCGCCCATGACATTCGGGAAACCTTTGCTAACATGGCGATGAATGACGAAGAAACCGTCGCGCTTATTGCGGGTGGTCATACCTTCGGCAAAGCTCACGGCGCTGCCAGTCCTGAAGAATGCGTAGGACCCTCCCCTGAAGACGCGCCCATTGAAGAACAGGGTTTTGGATGGAAAAACAAATGCGGCACGGGCAAAGGTGCGGATACCATCACCAGTGGCCTGGAAGGCGCATGGACATCGGCTCCCGCGCAATGGACGCATATGTTCCTCTCCAATCTGTTCATCTTTGACTGGGTTCAGACAAAAAGCCCGGCAGGCGCTATTCAATGGATACCAAAAAACGAAAACACCAAGGGATTGGTTCCTGACGCGCATGACGCCAATAAATTCCATGCCCCCATAATGTTCACGACGGATCTGGCGCTTAAATTTGATCCTGAATACCGTAAAATTTCCAAACGCTTTCTGGATAATCCGGAAGAATTTGAAAAAGCCTTCGCCAGAGCATGGTTTAAACTCACCCACCGTGACTTGGGGCCGAGATCCCGTTATCTTGGGTCTATGGTTCCCAAAGAAGAGCTCATCTGGCAGGATCCGATTCCGGAAGTTGATCATAAGCTGGTCAATGCGAAAGACATCAGCAAGTTAAAGGCCAAAATTCTTAAGTCCGGCCTTAGCGTGTCTGACCTCGTGAGAACGGCATGGGCGTCGGCGTCCAGCTTTCGCAACACAGATAAGCGCGGCGGCGCAAATGGCGCGCGTATTCGCCTTGCCCCGCAAAAAGACTGGGATGCAAATGATCCGGCCAAGCTGGCCAAGGTGATCAAAACCCTTGCGGGTATCCAGAAGAGCTTTAACAAGTCCGCACGCGGGGACAAAAAAATCTCTATGGCTGATCTGATCGTTCTCGGCGGGGCTGCGGCACTTGAAAAGGCGGCCAAAGACGTGGGGCAAAATCTCAATGTTCCCTTCAAGCCGGGCCGTACGGATGCGTCTCAGGAACAAACGGATATACCTTCATTTGACTTCCTCAAACCGGCTGCTGATGGCTTTAGAAACTATTTTGCAAAAGGAAGCAGCAGATCACCTGCAGAAACGCTGGTTGAAAAGGCGGCTCTGCTGAATCTTTCCGTGCCTGAGATGACCGTACTTGTTGGCGGCATGCGCGCGCTTGATGCCAATGCCGATGGTGCAAAGCATGGGGTATTCACGGACAAGCCTGGAACTTTGAGCAATGACTTTTTTGTCAATTTGCTGGATATGTCAACAAAATGGCAGAAGTCAGCCCGGTCAAACGGCATTTACGAAGGGTATGACAGAGTATCAGGCAAGGTGAAATGGACCGCAACGCCCGTGGATCTTATATTTGGGTCAAACTCGGAACTTCGTGCTGTTGCAGAAGTTTATGCCACTGATGACGCTAAAGAGAAGTTTACAAATGATTTTGTCGCCGCATGGACCAAGGTCATGAATCTTGATCGCTTCTAGTCTTCCGTGAAGAAAAACAACCATAATTGGCGGCGCTCATGGCGCCGCCATTACCTATGTTCAGCATTACCCTTTATTTCCATATCTCCCCTTCGACTGAGAAACTTAATATTGCCACAGGGCCTGAATAACCATAAGCTGGTATTTTCGCCAAATAAGTTGAGGGGCCGTCATATATATTACGTACTATAAGTTTGATATATTAAAGGGAGATAGATTATGGAAAAAGCTGAAATATCAGAATTAACCAAAGATATTGTTCGCGACCCGGTTTGTCACATGTCTGTAGACCCTGAAAAAACTGACCACCATCATGATTATAATAGTCATATATATCATTTTTGCAGTGCAAAATGCCTGAATAAATTTACTTTGGATCCGGAAAGTTATCTTGGAGACAGGCCGCCTCCCAAAATTATGCCCGCAGGAACCCAATATACCTGCCCCATGCACCCGGAAATTATTCGTGATGAACCCGGCGACTGTCCCAAATGCGGCATGGCATTGGAGCCGATGGGCATACCGCCGGAAGATGAAGGCCCCAATCCGGAGCTTGTGGATTTTACCCGCCGCTTCTGGGGGGGATTAATTCTGGCCCTGCCCGTTCTCATTCTGGAAATGGGCGGACATTTCAGCACTGAATTTAAAAATTTATTCAGTGAAGAAGCCTCCATAACCATTCAATTTCTACTGACCACACCGGTTATGTTATGGGCCGCTGCGCCCATATTCATCAGAGGCTGGAAATCTATTCAAACCCTTAACCTCAACATGTGGACCCTGATCAGTATCGGAACCGGTGTGGCTTATGTATATAGCCTGATTGGTTTCTTTGCACCGGATCTATTCCCTGATACCATAAAAACCGTCGGCGGTATGGTTCCGGTATATTTCGAAGCAGCAGCGGTCATCATCGTCCTCGTCCTGCTCGGTCAATTGCTTGAACTCAGGGCACGGGAAAAAACCGGCGGGGCCATACGGGCTCTGCTGGATCTTGCGCCTAAAGTGGCGCTCAAGCTCTATGATGACGGCACCGAAGAAGAAGTGCCTCTTGACCAAGTCATTGTTGGTGACAAACTGCGTGTCAGGCCCGGCGAGAAAATTCCTGTTGACGGCATTGTCGTTGAAGGACATTCGACAATAGATGAATCCATGTTAACCGGCGAACCTGTTCCCGTAGAAAAACTGGAGGGAGACCGGGTTACCGGTGCCACGCTTAACGGCACAGGCAGTTTCATCATGCGCGCCGAAAGAGTGGGGGCGGAAACCATGTTGTCCCAGATTGTTAATATGGTCGCCGAAGCGCAGCGCAGCCGCGCCCCTATTCAAAAATATGCTGATATGATCGCAGGCTGGTTCGTGCCTGTGGTGCTGGTCATCGCCGCCGTTGCCTTCGCGGTCTGGTTTGCCATAGGGCCGGAGCCGGCGTTGTCACATGGCCTGATTGCGGCGGTATCCGTTCTGATTATCGCCTGCCCTTGCGCTGTTGGTCTTGCAACCCCCATGTCAATTATGGTGGGCACCGGCCGGGGCGCACAAATGGGCGTCCTGATCAAAAATGCCGAAGCTTTGGAGGTTTTCGCCAAAGTGGATACGCTGATTGTAGATAAAACCGGCACCCTCACCGTTGGCAAACCGGTTCTGACCGATATTATTCCTTTGAATGAATTCCCGGAACTGGAGATCTTGACCAGCGCCGCCAGCCTTGAAAGAGGCAGTGAACACCCGCTGGCCGCAGCAATTGTCAACCGCGCAAAGGAGAAAAATATTTCTTTTCTGCCTGCGGGCAATTTCGAAGCCGTAACGGGTAAAGGGGTGAAGGCAATCATTGACGGCAAGCAGGTGGCGCTGGGTAATCATGCCATGATGGAGACATTGGGCCTGAGTATTGAAGAGAGCAAAGATCAGGCAAATAGCATGAGGCACCAGGGTAAAACCGTCATGTATATTGCCATTGACCAGAAACTGGCCGGACTTGTTGCCGTAGAAGATCCCATTAAAGAAACAACCAACGAAGCTCTGGCGGCCCTGCATAAAGAAGGTTTGCGCATCATCATGGTCACCGGCGACAATGAAACCACCGCAAGGGCGGTTGCCGCGCGCCTGGATATTGACGAAGTCCGGGCAGATGTTCTGCCGGAAGGAAAGGCAGAAATTGTCAAAGAACTTCAAGAGATGGGGGCCAAGGTTGCCATGGCCGGTGACGGCGTTAATGACGCCCCGGCATTGGCACTCGCCGAAGTCGGGGTTGCCATGGGTACCGGTGCTGACGTGGCGATGGAAAGTGCCGGCATCACTTTGGTGAAAGGCGACCTGACAGGAATCGTCCGCGCCCGCCGATTGTCAGAAGCGACGATGCGCAATATCAAGCAGAATTTATTTCTGGCCTTCGTCTATAACACCCTCGGCGTTCCCGTGGCGGCAGGCGTTTTATATCCGTTTTTTGGGATATTGCTCTCCCCCATCATTGCCGCAGCCGCCATGAGCCTGTCCTCTCTGTCCGTCATCACCAATGCCCTCAAGCTCAGAATTACTAAAATATGAATGCTGTTTCTGCCTATAAAAATGCGCAACGGCGGAAGATATTACCGTCCCGGCCATAGATTCCGGCATTGCCATATCTGACCCCGGGCTTTCATAGCCATTTATAATATGATCCAGCAACACAGCATCCGTCTTGGCAAGAGGGCCTTTGGCCGATGTGAGGTCGGGAACGCCGGAGATTCCCAATGTTAATGGACAGACCCAAGACATCACCGAAACGTCCCGTTCAACTCTGATACGCCTGGAAATGCCTTGCCCCTCACAAAAATATAAAATTCTCGCAGGAAGATGCTTAAAGGTCGATTTATTTTAGAGCCGTCTGTGCCTAAATATCACGGCCTTGTGGTCAATGAGCATGATGTCCCATGCCTTTGGCATCTTTTAACATTTCCTGATAATCTTCCGCATCCAGATCGGGAAGCACCTGCATAAAGGCGATAAC